>JAHFAK010000037.1 GCA_023250585.1 Deltaproteobacteria bacterium | reverse complement strand
GTAACTCTGATAGCCTTCGTACCAATGGCCCATGTTCCGTGATAAATGCTCGCTTCATACAAAATCCTCCTATTGAAATTGTTATCCCCAGGTACAAATGAGAAAAGCAAGATCCATGCCACATTGTTTGGAAAGTATACAGGCCTTATAATTACTGGATGTAATGATTATTGGTAAATAATCATTACTGCATAGTACTCACTACTTGTTATATTTTTAAACTATCTTGTTAAGCCTCTTAAACAAGGGAAATACTACTATTTACTACTCGATTCTTTCGTAAGGATACGTTCATTCTTCTCATGCAGCCCATATTTTTTCATTTTATTATGGAAATTCACACGAGAAGTTCTAAGTGAGGTAGCTGCTTGAGCAAAATTTTTATTATTATGAATCGCTTTTTGCATAATGTATTTTTCCGCATGTTCAATGACATCATACACTCCGCGTGACAGAGATTCTTCATATAAGGATTCGCACGCATCATCGAACGAGAGGTCATTCCCTGAAGTCGAGAGTGTTTTTTGTTCAAGGCGTTCTATTTTGTTTCCCGGCAGATGCCGTAATTGTAACTCTTTTCCCTCCGCATTAATAACCATAATCTCTAAAATATTCTTAAGACTTCGCACATTTCCTGGCCACGATTGATTCAAAAAATAATCAATGACCTCTTCTGAACATACTTTTTTAGGAGTATGCGAACGAATGCTTATTTTTGTTACTATACTTTCTGTAAGCGGAATTATATCTTCTTTACGTTCACGCAAAGGAGGAAGTTCTAATTCATACACGCATATGCGATGATAGAGATCTTCTCTAAATTTTCCTTCCCTTACCAAATTTTCCAAATTACGATTCGTTGCACACATTATGCGAAAATGCGGATGCATTGTTACCGTACCACCCACGCGTCTAAAGCCACTCCCATCAAGAACTCGTAAGAGTTTTGCCTGTGATTCTAGAGGAAGTTCGGCTACTTCATCTAAAAATATGTCTCCATTATCCGCTAATTCAAAAAGTCCAAGTTTCTTATCTTTTGCTCCCGTAAATGCACCCTGTTCATGCCCAAAGAGTTCGCTTTCAACTAATTCCTTTGAGATTGCTCCACAGTTTACCGCAACAAAGGGACGTTTTGGGTCTCCATACTCCTTATGGAGTGCTCGTGCAACAAGCTCCTTACCGGTTCCCGATTCTCCTCGAATAAGTATAGTAATATCCTTACACCTTCCCGCATTGCGTATGCTTTTCTTAATTGAATTCATAATGGGGCTTATACCCACAATTTCATCAATTGCTTCATTCGTCTTTGCGATATATGCATCCTGTAATTCTTTTTTTAAATTTTTTTCACGCAAACTCCGTGCTATTTCAAAGGCAACTAAAATATCATCCGTCTTAAACGGCTTTTTTACATAGTTGTACACATCATGATCTACTACTTTTCTAATAATTTCCGGTGAACCATCACTGGTTACCATAATGATTTCGATGAGAGGGTTGTGTTTTTTTATTTCAATAAGCAGTTGAAGACCTTCGGTTTTGGCAAAAAACCATATATCTAAAAATACAATGTCGATACTATTCGAAAGTATATCGAGTGTTTCCTTTTCGCTTCCTGCTTCGTAAATACTTCCGATAAGCGCATGCCTTTCGTATTCTAAAATCTCAACTATCGCCTTACGCTCATTGATCTTGTCATCAACTACTAAGACGTTCATTTTTTGCTTTGACATAACTTCCTCCTTCTTCTTGAGGCATAGATGTAATTGCCTCTTCCTCTTGTATAAAATGTTCAAATTCTTTCTCGAATTCGGCACGATACTCTGGATCATTAATCATAATTTTGTTTTCGTGAAGATATCTTTGTAAAATATCGAGTAAATTGCGAACGTATTCAAAATTCATGATAAGTTCATTATGTAATTTCTCAAATTCGTTATCCGAACAGTTTTTTATCTTTTGGGCTAAATAACTATAGCGTACATGAGGTTTTTTAAGATCATGAAATATCTTTGCTAATACGAGGTTTTCAGGTTGGGGTGTCGGGCTCTCGATCTTGATTGGTTCGGCGCTTAATGCATTCTCAATCTTGGTTTCATTAAGAATTTGCTCAATAAATCCATTTGCTCCACATTCCAATGCCTTAGATTCTCCTATGCACCTTGATTCTGATGAAACAAGATAGATAGGAATATCTGGATTATCTTTTCGTACTTCTTTCACAAAGTCATACCCCGTATACGTACTATTATCGAAATAAATGTCACAGAAAATATAATCAACCTGAGTGTTCTTTATTAGCTCAAACGCTTCTTCAGGATTCATGGCTTTATAAATTGCCCTTGTCTTAAAGTAACGTTCCAGTGTTTTTGTATTTCCGTTTAAAAGCATTGGATCATCATCAATTACGAGAATGCGCGGCTCTTGTTTCTGATTTCTTGTCTCTAGGGATTGATCTTTAGTTTTCAATTTTTCTTCTTCCCCAGAATCTAAAAAGTCCACAAGATGTTCAAGAGCAAGCGGCTTGGGAACAAAGGCCTTCGCTCCTAATGAAAAAGCTTTTTGTTTAAACTCATCTAAATGTCGGTTTGAATGAACCATGCAGAGCGGTGATCGGTTCTCGGTTTTCAGTGCTCGGTGAAGAATTTCAAGAAAATCAAAGCCAGTCTGCATTTCACCGAGATCAATATCCACTATTGCGTGAGTGATATTTTCTTTTTCAATAATCGATAATGCTTCATCTACGGTATGAGCATCATAGAGGATAATTATGTTTTTAAGGATTTCATGTTTATTGATTAAGCTCTTTACTGCTTGTCTATAGAGTGATTCATCTTCCAAAAGGAGAATGTTAAAGTGTTGATCTTTAAGTGTTTCAATAATCGTATCGAGTTCATAGGTATCTTTCTTTAATGTAACAAACGCAGCTTCTCTATTATTCTTTGGAAGTTTGCTTATATCGATTACTTCTTTTTCATCTGAAGCAGGAACTGTCATGATAAATTCAACACCGTCTTTAGTGTTTTTATTTCTTCCAACAATTTCTCCACCGTGAAGATTGATAAGCTTTTGAGCTGAAGCTAATCCCAATCCTGTGCCTTTTTGCTTTCCTTTGGTGAAAAAGGATTCAAATAATTTTGGAATGTCTTCTTCGGGAATAGGAGGTCCATCATTTGCAATTGTTATTTCAATAAAAGATGTATCATTCTTAATCACATCTTGTGTTGTTATAGCAATAGTTCCCTCATTCTTTTTTCCAATTACAGTAATTGCTTCGATTCCATTTCCAATAATATTTGAAAATACCCGCACGAGCCTTTCGTTATCCGCTAATGGCTGATGTGTATGCTGGAAATTGTACTCAAATCGAATAGCAATTTCTGTTTCCTCTTCACGAGATACGAACGACGAGATATGAACCACTTCCTGCTGTGCTACTTCCCGAATTGAAAAATCAAACATATCAACTAATGCTTCTGGTTTTGTTTCCAATTTCACTTCACGTGAAAAATCCATGATATCGTTGATCATACTTTCAACGTGCTTAATTGATTTATCAATCTCCTGTTTTGCATTTTCAAGTTGTCCGGATGAGTTTTTATAATCATCAAAATAATTAAGCATAGCTTTCAGCTTTGTAAACGGCTTGCGGACATCATGAGCAAGGATTGCGGTCGTGTGGCCGATGGAAATGAATTTTGTATTGATCTCAGCTTGTTCTTGATGTTTTTTTAAATTTTCAAACAACTCAACGAATGACTTTACCAAAAGAACAATTTCATTAGCTTCTTTAAGATTTTCTATCTCTAAATACTTTTTCTCTAAAGGCATTTCAGACATCTTGGTAATTTCTCTCGTTACTCTCTCAATAGGCATTAATATCTTTTTCCTGACTACCAACCGCAAAAAGCTTACTAAAATGACCACCGACAATAATGAAATACTAATAAGATAGACAAATACATATGAAGGGGAATTTATATGCCATCCTGGAACTAAAGTAAGGAGTAATCCTACTGTAGCATCTTTTCCTTTTAATCTGTTTTGCATTTTCATCTCATGACAGTATATCTTATAAGTTTTTTCTTTGTATTTAAGGCTTTCAGGTAGTTCTTTACAATTATTCTCAGACCTTATAAATTTTTTTAGACTTGCTACTAGTCCATAATTACTATAATCAGATAACAAGATATCTCCTTCCGAACTTATTACTGTACTGATTTCGTCTTTATTTGAGACTGATCCGAGAACTTTTTGTATTGCTCCATAATCTGACATGGTAAGTGCTGATCTCATCAATTCATTTACTGTATTGTGGATATTTTTGTAATAATTTAAACGTTCCTGTTGGCTGTTTTTGTTTGTAATATACATTGTGACCATTAAGGAGATAGTCACTGTCAGTAGAGATACTGCTATTATTGATCTATTAAAAATATTTCTTAAAGACTTTTCTGAATATGCTTTTATGTTCATCGTACCCAACCTAAATAGTATTCATTCAGCGGAACGGTCCCAAATTCAGGGGTAATTAGATTATTTCTTATATACACATTTTTCATTGGTATAGTTAAAATAGGAAAAGTTAGACATTCATTCCTAATTTTACTTGTTATCTTTTGATAGGCATAGGCTCTTTTGCTTCTGTCTCCAATATTTTGGCTTTCTTTAATAACACGAATCGTTTCTTTATCTTGAAATCCAAAAATATTTGCAGCTTCTTCTGAATAAAGTAATAAGTAATCATATCCATCGAGTGTATTGGATTTTAATCCCATTATAATTGCATCACAGTCGAATTTCTGAAAATCTTTTCCGAAATGTTTTGGATCATCAAGAATTTTTATTTCGATATTTTGATATACAGAAGTTACCATTTTTGTATATACATCTCGATATAATTTAGGAATTGATACTGATAAATAAGTCAGACAAAAAGGTTCATTTTTATTTTCAAATGAATACTTAGATTTTGTTGCGATCTCTTCTATTATTTTTTTGTAATTTATATGTTTAGAATAACCAAGAATTCCTCTTGGAAGGATATCGTTTGCATATTCAGCAGAATCAACATATTCATCAATAACTATTTGTGGATTTAGATTGGCAAAAAATTTACATCTATCTTCTCTATTTTGCCATCTTTTCTTAAGAATATTAAGGCCTAAAAAAATATGATATGGATCAAATATCTTTTCAATACGAAAAGCATTGTTCATAGTACTTTGTTTACTTTCTCCTTCTATTTGAAGACTAACAATATCATATCTATTTAATTCCTCTCTACTAATTTGGTTTTCTTTGTTGAAATAAAAAACTATGGGAAGACCTTCTTTAAGCGGTGTTAGTTGTACACTTTTTGGTTTACTGTTATAATGACTAACCCTGTAACTACCACAACCCAAAGGTTTTTCCCAATACTTATTATTCTTTTTTGCTTTTTCAATAAAACTTTTTTTAAAGATTGCATAGTTAGGTGACGATAAAATATCAAGAAACTGTGGAATATCTTCTTTTAATTTAAAAACAAACGATGATTCGGATACTTTTTCTATTGAATTAATCCATTGGAATATTGAACGAAAAACTTCCCTCGATTTTTTAAGGTAATTAAAAGATGCAATTACATCATCTGCTTTGATTTGTGTTCCATCATGGAATTGTATATCATGCTTCAATTCTATAATTATCTTAAGAGGACCATCGTATTGGATACTCTTGGCAGCTTCTTTAAAAATATTTCCATTTGTAAGTCTTACTAGCTGGCAGTTTATTTGTCGCGAGACCCATAATGATGATTGATCCTGAACAGCAGTTGGATCAAGAGAAATCATACTTGCGTGAAGTGGAATCTTTAGTTCTTTACCATAAAGATGTAAGCAAACTAATATACTATATACGAGTACAACTGTGCTTAATATTTTCGCCATGTCACATTCCTTTTAATAATCTTTGCAGGGTTCCCTGCTACAATTGAGTATGGAGGGACATCATTAGTTACACATGATTTAGCACCCACAATTGCTCCTTGGCCTATATGAACGCCTTTTAAGATCGAGACCTCATACCCTATCCATACATCTTGTTCTATAACAATTGGGCTGCTTTCACCTCCATAAGAATCAGAAGGGCCCTCTAAATTTTCGTTATATATTGGATGTCCATCATAGTCCCAAATGGTCGATCCATGTGCGATCATTGTATTATCTCCAATCCTCATTCCACATTTGGTATTAATTGTTACATTAGGACCAATATATACGCTCTTTCCTATATCAAGGTCCTTATTTGGCCAAATGCTAATGTACGAACCTTTGCAAATTAATGTATTCTCTGAAACGATTAATTTAGCTCCTTGTTGTATACGAAAAATAGTATTAGTGTGAGCAGGAGGATTTAGAAACTTCCAATAAGGAATAAAACCAAGATACGATGCATTCTTGAATAATGAGTATTCAAACTCCCTATGGATTATTTCCTGCTGCTTACTTCTCATTACAATAACACTCTGAGCTTCTAATAAATATTGAGCCCCAGGGCCAATAATTAATGGTCTCCATACCCCATCAAAAATTACATACCCTCGAAGTAAACATAATAATCCTCTTATAAATCCTACTAATGAACGAAAGTGATACTGTAAATTAAATGTTAACGAACTTACCGAAGATCTCCATAACATTTTTCTCAGATTGAAGATTGTATGTGATAAGGACTTTAATAGTATTCTTATATTCATACAGAAGCACTTTCAATAAATCGAAGTTGTTGTTCATTTTTCAATATTTTTCTCAGAGAATAACTATTCAAAAATAGATATGTAGCGGTAAAAGCCATTGTTGCCCAACAAATTGTTGCTGGGGTTGCTTGCTTTAACCAAATCAAAATCTGTGTAATTCCTATGAGTACTCCTGCTTCTGATATGAGAAAATTTTTAGTCATCACAAGATTTCTCTTTCGAGCGCGAATTGGGATTGAAAATACATGACCTATCTGTCCTACAATACATGCATAAAAGTAAACTGGAATGAATGTAAAATGATCTGCAGGGACCTCATAGTTATAAAGAATTTTAATCAAAGGCAAAGGTATTAAGGCACCAAAAAGAAGCAAGAAAAAAGTAGGTAGGAGAGCAGTATAAAAAAACACGTTAAACCATTGAGAATTATCTTTTTCTTCTGATTGAGCTTTTGAAGCATTACTAACGGCAATTTGTAAACCAGCTCCAACTGGTAAACAGAAGAGATATGCTAAATGCAACGTCAACTGATAACTGACAATGAAACCCCTAGATGCATGTATTAATGCTAGTTGGTAGATATAAATTAATGGAAGTAAAGAACGTACAAACGCGATACCAATTTCACTCGACCAAACAGGTAATATATCTTTAATTGGAAATCTTTTCCATCCATCTGCTTCTCTTTTAATGATTACAATCCCAATAGATATAACGAGCAATAATAAAAATGTTGTCGATAAACCTATAGAAAAAAGAGGTGCTCCGATTCCCCGATTTTCTTGAGTAAAAAATAGCTGGATAGAGATAAAATCCAATACTAGGTTTCCAGCTACTAATAGTGCTGAGAAGAACATGCAATATTTTGTCTTTCCGGTTGCAATAAGTGAGCCTTCAATACTACCATATATACACTGAAGAACCATATTTATGATACCGATAATAAAATATTGTTTTGTGAGCTGTAATAAATATGATGAAATTTCAAAATGTTCTGCCAGGTGACTTCTTAAAACGAAAAAAACTACGGCGCATAAAAAACTAAGTATAAGAGCTGATAAAAAATGAATTAAAAACAATGAACCCTGTTTCCCCTGAGCTTCTTTTCTTTTCCAGAAGACAAGCATACTCGTAGTAGTAGCAACACTCATGAGTTGACCAAGGAGAATGAAATTATACTGGACGTTATGAATAAGGAGGGCATCACTACCAAGTATTCCAACAAAGCGATTATCAATAATATGAAACATACGCTGAAAAAACTGTGATGCTATGAGTGGAATTAATAGTAAAAAGTGAGAATAAAGTGATTGTGGAAATTCAAATAACCTTCTTATTTTTCTATTCTGAATAAAAGCTACTAACTTCATAGATTTTCCTTATTTCTAACTAAAAAATCTTTTTACAATTACTATTATAAATACCTTGTTGTTTATAGAAACTACGTAATACTTCAAAATACTTTTGAGAAATAGGTTTGGCCATTACATCTACAAAATTGTCACCAGGAGATACTTTTCGAAAGCTATGTTCAAGTCCTTCGATAATTCGAACAGTAACATTTTGATATTCTCCTATCTTCTGTTTTTCGATAATTTCCTGGGCTACTCCTGGACGAACATTTGTATCTTTACTTCCGATAATTAAGTATACAGGCACCGTAACTGCCTTGAGCATTTCAAGGCCATTCCAAAGGTATTCTCTATATTTTTTTAGATTGGTACGATATTTATAACCATTCCAATCAAGCATATAGTATTTTTCATTACCACGCCTCATTTTCTCAAGCATATCCTCAAAATAGAGAGCATGATAAAAAGCTGCTAAGTAAGGAAACTTCTGTGATAAGGGCCCTTCAAGATTTTCTGCTAAAAATGGTGCAGCAGCATGAGATTTCTGATAGTGAAGAGTAAGATCGAAAGGCTCTAAAGCAGGACCCTGTAACTGAATAAAATTAGCTCGTGCACCAAGTTCCCATGCCTTCAACACCGTAAGAGAACCCTCACTCTGGCCTAATAGACCAATATCTATGTTAGGAAATTGGGCCTTTATTACATTAAAAATTGAAACAACATCTTTGACTAGGGTCACCATATCCGTTTCTTGATAATCACCACCACTCTTTCCACTTGCTCTTTTATCATATCTATAGGTTCCAAATCCTATTGTTATGAATTCATTTGTTATATCACGAAAAAGCCCACGTTTAGGAACCCCATAAGGAAACATCCATGTCTGATTTCCATCAAGATCTCCATCGCGTGTTTGCACAAAGCTTCCATGTACCATAATAATTATTCCACGAACTTTATCGTTCGCTGGTAACGTTAGTACTCCACTCAAAGCAACTCCATCAAATGATTGTATGACCATATCGTTTTCTCTTCCTTCAATTTTATTATCTGCTGATGCCATAACTTGGTAATAACAAAAGAATAAACAAATTGAGAATACCGATATGCTCACCCATATTTTGTTTAACGTATCTTTTCGCATATGAACTATTCCTGCTTCTTATGTTTCTAATATTAATGCCTTAAGATTAAAATTTTCACTTATATCTAAAACCTGATACCCTTGTACCAAGATCTAGTGGACGCAATTCAAAGATAATTGCGTCCACTTAGAAATTGTTAAAAAACATAGATTAATGAGTCACTCTTACTCAATAATGGTTTGATATGGTGTACCTTCTAACATACTTATCACCTCCTCTCACTTTACTGCCGAAATCATTGCTACCTCATGAGTTCAAAAAAGTTATTTTCTTCGATCTCAAAATCAATAATTTCAATTAACTCCAGCGTAGGTTGTATTAATAAAACTTTCATTCTATTACTGTCTTGCACTGATCATAACATTTCCGTAGGTAGCATGGTAATGTGGCTTCGGTACTATCTCTGTAGCAAAACGAGTTAACACTTCTAACTCTTTTTTTGTTATGGAATTTGGAGCATAGCGATGAAATAATGCCGCTTCAGAAAGCATAAAACGCTGATAATTTTCGAGCCCAATTTCTTCTTTGCTCATAGAATCCTTTTCAAGATATATATCTCTATACCCAGCTTTTTTAAGCATAGCAGGCAATCTGCCTCCAAGATGTCCATTAATTCCGAATGTTCTATAGAGCTTTTCTGTTGCTCTTTTGTATAGTTCAAATTCAGGATATTGTGGTTCTGAATTCATATAATCAAGCTCTATACTAAAAAACCATACCATCCCGTTAGGTTTTAATAATTGCCGCGTTGTTTTTAAAACTGACTCAACTTCTTTTATATGGACTAAAACAAAGCGAAAAATCACTCCATCAAAATATTCTTTCTTCTTACTTAAAAACTGTGGAGAAAGGTTAGTAATATCTTCATGCAGCCATTGAACGTTTGATAAACCTTGAGTTGCTTGAGTTTTCATTGCTTCATCTATCATTTCTTTTTTGAAATCAATTCCAATGAATTGCATATGAGGACTGAGTTGGGCTAACTTACCACAAAAATATCCATTTCCCGTTCCAACATCGAGAACTCGTTTTGATGTATCTAAACCATGTGTCATCATAAAGCCTTTATGTTTTTTGAAAGATACATTTACTTGTAGTCTAAGAAAATCACTCATCAATTGTTCAAGTTCTACATTGTGTATGTCTGAAAACATATTTCCAAATGATGTTTTCATTTTTTACTCCTCGATTGAGATAAGAACTGATAAATATCACAGATTGAAATTGCTTGGATTTGAAAGAGTTTGGTAAACTCTGGGTTCGACCGAAAAAATGAAAATTTACTTTTCCATCCTGTCATTCATGTTCTCCATCCCCAGATATAGTATGCTTTTCATACGTCACGTGCGTATCTTTGGCAAGCATTATTTGTTGCCATATTTTTGTGTTTGTCTCATTTAAGAAGCAAAATGTATGCCAAAAGTATTAGAATATTTTTGTTTAATGATAATAGCAGGTTAGAAATTGGCTCATATTGTATCATCTATGAATGTATACAAAATTGTACAATATCATTAACAAATCAGTTTAGTAAATTGAACAATTTATATTTACTCAGTTTTCGATGCAATAAGATAATCAGCTGCAATTTTTCGATAGAGATCATGGTGAGTAAGTGTATACATCTTTTTACTCACATCAACGAGTTTAATGACATGTTCATCAAGTGAATCACATGCTTCTGTAGTAATCGTTTTCCAATCCTCATCTCTATCAGTAATTACAAATTGTCTTGGGGAAATCGTAATTCCTGATACTCGGTTACCCAATAAGCAAGCGAAGCTGCTATGTCATACGTATCCTGCCTTTCAACAGCGTATCCTAATCGTATGATTACCTGAAATGCTACTGATAGGCAAATCTCTTGCCTTTGAAAAATTATCGAAGCGCGTATTACAGAAACATGAGTTTGATAGAGTTGAAGGTTAATTTTAGGCTAGCTTAATCCATAATATTCATCCCATTGATTTTCCACATAAAATAACGTATAATAAGGATATGGGACGGAAGATTCTTAATATATTGAAATTATTATCTTATGTATAAACCACACGCATTTGGCAAGTATTTGTTACTTGAAAAAATCTCCCATGGAGGCATGGGAGAGGTATACAAAGCAAAGTCTTACGGTAGCAAAGGATTTGAAAAGATCTGTGCAATCAAACGGATTCTTCCAAAATACTCCAACAACACATCATTTATTACCATGCTTGCCGATGAAGCAAAAATCATTGTGTCCCTTAGTCATAGTAACATAGCACATGTTTATGAATTTAATCAGATTGCCGATAGCTATTACTTAGCCATGGAATTTATTCATGGAAAAGATTTGCGCTCAATCATTGAACGAGTTTCAACAATTCCACCAGAGATTGCCTCATACTTTGTTGCTGAGCTTTCCAAAGGACTTCATTATCTACATACTGCTCGTGATGTAAGCGGAAATAAGCTGGGAATTGTCCATCGTGATATTAGTCCGAGAAATGTTATTGTATCGTATGATGGAGAAGTAAAGATCATTGATTTTGGAATTGCGCATGCTCGTAATAGAGCATTTACCATTGGCAATGATATCTTTGTAGGCAAATACGCATACATGAGTCCAGAGCAACTCTTAGGAAAAGAGCTAACCCCACAATCTGATATATTCTCAGCAGGAATTGTTCTTTATGAATTACTGTTTAAAAAGCTTCCTCCGGGAAGAATGGGAAATCGAAGTGCTCTGATCCTTGATGAAAGCGATACATCACACGTTGATCCAAAGCTTGATAAGAATTTAATGAATACAATTCCCAAGGAATTAAAAGATATCATTGAAAAGGCAACGGCAATTAATCCCGACGATCGCTATAAGAATGCATTAGGACTTTATACTGATTTGATGCGTTTTATTATGAACTCCAATGATTCGGTCAATGATTTTACGACAGCAAACTATATCAAAACTCTATTTTCGAGTGATATTCATGGAAGTAAAGAAGGAGCACAAGAATCTGAGACCATAATCCTTTCACCAGAAACCCTATCGTTTACTGAACAAAAGAAGATCGCTGTTTTACACATAAACATAGAGCCACAAGTAGAAAGTCCTGATGAGGAAATACTCGGATTTTTTCAAGAGGTCATGCGTATCGTATTAAAGCATAACGGAATGGTGCATAGACTCCAGAAGACAGAACTCATTGCAGTTTTTGGGCTTCCTAAAAATAAAGAAGATGACATATATCGAACATTACATGCAACAATAGAAATAAGAAATTATGTACAGTCATGTAAAGCAGGTTTCAGAATTGCCTTAGACTATGGTAATGTTATTGTTAATTTTAAGAATGACGATCTCAATAATTTCACGATTTCAGAAGGACCTGAAAAGCAGGTTAAAGAGCTCATTGCTATCGCATCACCTGGAGATATCTTATGTGGTTCTTTGATTGAATCCATGGGCATGGGTCTCTTTGAATTTTCAACTGTCGAACGAAACGGTCAAAAGTATCCGACTTTACTTGATATATCAAAAGACGTACTTCCTCAGGATCATAAAGAGCACTTTGTTAATCGAACACAAAAACTTGCTCTCGTTGAGAAATCTCTTCGTGATGTAACGATCGAAACGGGAAAAATAATAACCATCACCGGAGAAGCGGGCATTGGGAAAACAGCATTTATTCATGAAATTGTAAGAAGAACGCAAGAATTAAATACTCAAGTTTTTGTCGGTTCATTTCGTGAACATGTAAAAACACCCTATGCTGTTTTTAAACAGCTCATTATCCAAATTTTTACTGGCGAGCACAGTAATCGAGAAATTTCGTTATCGCAGATTGCGGAATTGCAAGGCTTTGGATTAACACCCATGGAACTTGAATCAATCAAAAGCATTATGTCTATGAGATATAAAAGTGAATCGCTCGATGTTCTTCCTCCTGAGAAGAGAAAAATACTCGTGTTTCTTGCATTGAAAAAGATTATGCTTGGATTTGCGAATCAAAAGACAATCTGTATTTTTGAAGATCTTCATTTGGCTGATGAATTATCGATTGAAGCTCTTGATTCGATCTTAGCTAACGGACCGATTCCTAATGTTTTACTCATTAAAACGTATCGAAAAGAATTTATTTATCCATGGAAGAATATTGATCACGAAGAAATAACAATTAAGCTTGAACCGCTTGATATTCAAATGCTTGGAAATTATCTACAGACAATTACTCATTCTCCAATCGAAGAAAATTCCCTTTCTCAAATTTATTCAAAATCCTCAGGAAATCCGTTGTTTGCTGGTGAACTTACGAAAAGCCTTCTCGATAACAAATCGTTAGAAAGACTTAATAACAAATATGTGTTAGGAAAACATAAAGATCCACGTGTTATTCCTGATTCACTGTATTCGTTACTTGCCGCTCGTGTTGATGCGCTCTCAATATCCACTAAAGAATTTATGAGGCTTGCATCTGTTATTGGCAAGGAGTTTAGCAGTAATATTCTTTATGAGCTTTGGAACAAAGATCGGGAAAGCTTCAAGCGTTCACTGACCGAGCTGCAGTCTCATGGAATGATACACCAAACATCTAATGGGTTTGAAATAACGCATGCACTCGCGAGAGATGTTGTATATCAGAATACTCCTTTAGAAATACGAAAATCATTACATAAACGAATTGCTGAATATCTCCTTGAGAAATACATGAGTGAAATAGAAGAATATACGAATGAACTTGCGTATCATTACAGCAATTCCAACGATCCTGAAAAGGCATTTCATTATTTGATCAAGGCTGGGGATGAATCACACACAGTCTATCTCTTGAATGAAGCACATCGCTATTACAAAGAAGCAATCGACTGCTTTATGAATAATAAAGACATGCTCGGCGATAGTTTTCTTGTGCTGATTGAACTCAAGATCAAAGCAGGAATGGTAAGTCAAATCCTTGGAAAGCTTGATGATACACTCGGAAGTCTCAATGATGCATTAAAGATTTCCGAAGATCAGCAGATCAAAGATTTTATTCCTAAAATTTTTCATCAAATATCGCGAGTTTTTAGTATTAAAGGAGATTACGACAAGGCTTTTCAGTATATCGATAAAGCTATAACAATTTCGAGTTACGCAAATAATCAATACGATACTCTAGAATTCCTTCATGAGCAGGCAAATATGTATCGAACGATACGTAATAATACAAAGGCATTGGAGATTCTTGAAAAGGGGTTAAGCGAAGTAAGAAAATTAGACGATAAACAATTGCTCAGTAAATATCTCAATAATTTAGGAATTATTTACGGAAACATCGATTATAAAAAGGCGCTCGGTTTTTTTAAGGAATCATACCTCTTGCGTAGAGAAATGAATAATAAACTTTCTCTATCAGTTCTCTTTTCGAATGTCTCAGCTTTATGGTATAAAAATAAAAAATTTGATAAAGCAATCAAGTATGCGAAACTTGCTTTACGAATTTCTTCCGAGATAGAAGATAAATTAGGAGTATGTCTAAATCTTAATAACTTAGGGGAAATCTACCTTGAGAAGGATGATTATGATAAAGCGCTTTCTTATTTTAAACAAGGAAGTGAGCATTCACAGACAATGTTCTTTAAGGAAGGAATAGTATCAAACTGCCTTCATATAGGCCTTATTTATCTATTGAAAAATTACGCTATCGATGAAGCAACAATTCTTATCAATGAAGCTTTACAAGGAGCAAAAGAATTAAAGCATCCTGAACTGATTGCTAAAGCCTGTCTGGTTAAATCAAGAATCCTTGCACTTGAAGATAAAACCAAGGAATCTCAGATAGTTTTCAAGGATGCCCAGGTAATCATTAAACAAAATAATCTCTCCCTTGTTGTAGAAAATTTTTCAAAAAAAATTCATTAATCCTTACATTAACCTCCATTCTAAAAAATTTGACTTTTTTCCAAAAATTACATAAGAAGGTATTGTTTTTAAATACAGTGAGGGAGGTACGTATGCGACGATTATATTCTATATTTTCACTTCTTATTATTTCTTTATTTATTCTTTCATTCACAAAATATACTTATTACAGTGCTGGTTTAATTGGGTTTACCGATGTAAATAATCCATATAAAGATACCTATCTAGAGTATATTTCAATGGATACCAATATACCAATTATCATGACTGTTGGTGGTAGTGGATCTGGTGATTATTTAATTGCTATGGATGATGCCCAGACAAAAACGGCTATCAAAAAGGCAAGTAATTACATTCCATATAAGCCATTTGATGAAGAAACACATGAATTTTATGGATGTGGGAATACCTATGCTGTTTATAACATGAAATATCTTTTGAGTAGTGCTACAAAACTAAGGTACAAAGTAATGTTAGGTAAATGGTTTGCAGCTAATCCTCCTCAAATGCCTGATTGTGAAGAGATTTATGCTGAGCCAGTAGTCATTATTTCTGATCAAACCTACTTAGGTGAAGATACGTGCGATAGTAATTATCAATTTGACTATACTATTACCACTCCATTTTATATGTGCCTTGATGATGATGATGGAGATGGACCACGACTCATTATGGAAGCAGAAAATATTCCTTTTTATGATTCTGATTCCATTATCGCAGGTAATCCTCGTCAATTAACCACTATTAGTAGATTCAAAAATACCGTGGTTCTTAACCAATAGTAATTCTAGGGTTCTCTAGATTTTGATAAACACTGTTCAGGAGGAGTAATAAATCGCTCGAAGAGATTTATTTTTATATCTCCATCTAAATTAACGTTCTTTTTTAATTCAGGTGAAAGTTTGAAATTATCTAATTGAGAAGGGGTGTAAAGACCTTTATACTCAAGATTATTTTTCTGTGGATTATCAATGTTTAGATAATTTTCAGTAATCTTTAATAATGATATGAAGTTCCCACAATCTATGCACTCAGGAAATACAAATGAACCTCCTAAAAAATCAAAACCAAGTATGTTCGTTATTGCTGCAATACTGATTATCCTACTTGCTGGAGTAGTAATTTTCGGCTGTATTCTAGAAGTACAGGACACAACCCCATTACGAGGGTCTTCACTACACACAGAAGCCACGCGTTGTATTGTCTCAAATATTCCTGATGTAGCTTCTAATTGGGTATATGCAACTTCATATTTTACGTGATCAATGAGGTGTTCACGATTACGAATGTTCCTGCGCTGCCATTCTTCATAATGAGCTAAAAATTCTTTGGCGTTTTCTTCTAAGATATCTTTATTTCTTTTCATACAGGCAATCATATCTTTCAGCATTTCCTCATAGCTCTTGGGTTGAGGTACCATCCCATAGATCTCAGAATTGACGGTATAATTTATATCAAGTACCGGTTCGATCTCATTAAAGGTATACGCTTCTGCGAACATATTTTGGTTAACTGCAAGTACGATATCTCCAAAGCTCATATCTCCCCGTTCAATGATCTTATCAACTAAATCACCTCGTTCCATGATGTCGCCTCGTTCGATAATTTCATCTTTAATTTTTATCTTTTCGACATAGATTGGTTCTTCTGCATAGACGAGATTATTTCCTGAAATAAAAGCTGAATTCATGTTGTCAATGAGTTGACCACAATATTCATGAGTTCCTTGGTTAGTTGGGCAATATATCTTAAAACATTCATATGATCCTTCTCCGTTAGCACACGTGTATTCTAATATGAGATCGGTTGTTGCATTTTCTTCTTGCTGGTCCTCGTTGTTATTATCAGGATCATCACCTTCTTCTTTTTGACGATCATCGTAGGTATCACAGACGTTGCCGATTTTATCATTATCATCATCAGCCTGATCAGGATTATTATTCAAAGGACAATTGTCATTCGCATCATCAAATCCATCGCCATCACGATCAGGATCACATACATCGCCAATCCCATCCCCATCAGAATCTATCTGATCATGATTTTGTATATCAGGACAATTGTCAGAATCATTGGGAATATCATCTTCGTCTTTATCAATATCAGGATTACAGGTATTTTCAGGATTATAGGGACACGGATCTTCTGAATCAGAAATAGAGTCATTGTCTTTATCCGTATCACAGGCATCACCGTCTAAATCATCATCGCTATTAGCTTGATCGGGATTAACGACCGTATCGCAATTATCTCCTGTATCAATAATCCCATCATTGTCTGAATCCTGACATGCATCTCCAATTCCATTAGGAGGATCATCACTATCATGCTGATCTGAATTTGCGATTGCAGGACAATTATCATTCGAATCAGGAATTCCATCGGCATCAGTGTCTGCTTCTGGATCAGCTTTTTCAGCGCTCTCCGTATTCGTTTCAGTCAGTGCATTTTCACTTGCTCCCTCTTTATCATCTCCTCCACCACACCAGGGAATACCTAATGATAAGATGAGCAATATGATCCCGATTACAATAACAATAATTGCTGGGTAGAGACATGATTCTTGTTGATGTTGTTTCTTGTGCCACTGAAAATACTGTAACATATGATACAGTATATCATAGTTTGTGATAAAAAAGAAGGGTAAATATTTAGAATCTTATAACCTATTGTTCTGATTGTATAAATAATAGATAATTTTACTCAATCCCCAAAGCCTGCATTTTTTTATACAACCTATTCCTAGATATACCTAATTCTTTAGAAGTCTTCATCCTATGCCAGTTATTCTTAATAAGTAGTTTTTCAAGCAATTCCTTCTCATATGCCATGATCATCCGATCATACGATGATGCTCCGGTACTCGAAGGG
>JAHFAK010000141.1 GCA_023250585.1 Deltaproteobacteria bacterium | reverse complement strand
GGAACAAAATTTTTACCACATGTAGTGCATTGCTGAGTATGCATTTTCCCTCCGGAAACTTCACGAGCACAAATACTGGAGCATCTATACAAAAATCAACGGGAAGAATCCACTAAAAACGTAAGAAGATCTCTCATCTCCTACTTTTCAGATCAGCAATAGCTTTCGCAATGCGTTCGTTGATGCCGGGAATTTTTTTCAATTCATCGATATTGGCTTTCTGTAAATCTTGGAGGCTTTTATAATAGTGGAGAAGAATGCGTTTTTTTGCTGGACCAATTCCTTTAATGGAATCGAGAAAGGAAGTATCAAATTTGATATCGCGTAAATGTTTATGGTATTCTTTTGCAAATCGATGTGCTTCATCACGAATACGCATAAGATAATACAAGACTTCTTTATCGTGTAATATATAAGGCTCTTGCATATTCGCCGAATGGAGATAGTCAATTAATTTTCCACGTTTTTCTCGTGCCTTTGAAATTGATAAGATATCAACACTATTAACACCGGCATCTACAATTGTTTTTAGTGCAATATGAAGTTGAGTAACGCCTCCATCGATAAGCATCAGATCAGGAAAAGATCTTTGTCCTTTATGTTCTTTAATGCTTCTTTCCAAAACTTCTTGAAGCATCATGAGATCACTCGCCGCATGAAGCGATCGTATTTTGTAGTGACGATAATCATTCTTTGATGTCTTGCCATTTTTGAATACAATCCGGGACCCAACTCGATAGGTCCTTCCAATATTTGATATGTCATAACACTCAATATGATACGGATAATTTTTCAAATTAAAAATGTTTTTCAATTTAGCCTCAATGCTCGTTGGTATCTGCTTTTCGATAAAATATTTCATGATAGTGAGTTTATCCCGAATTTTTGCAGCCTTCTCATATTCAAGCGCTTCAGAGAGAAGATGCATTTCTTTTCTCAACTCTGCCATTAGCTTTGTCTTTTTGCCGGTTAAAAAAAGAACTGCTTCTTTTACATCTTGTTGATAATCTTCTTGGCTAATTAAACCAACACATGGAGCACTACATCGATCGATGTCATAATAAATACACGGAGTCTTTCTTCTTTGAAACTCGTGATCAGTACAGTTGCGCAGCTTAAAAATACGTAAAATTTCATTAACAATATAAACGAGTGTTCCGCCTGATGAATAAGGACCAAAAAAAATTCCTTTTTCTGATTTCGTCTTTTTTTTTATAATAAGTCGCGGATAGCCAAGACCGTCATGAAGTTCAATATAGGAATATGACTTATCATCTTTTAGTTCAATATTGTATTTCGGTTTCCATTGTTTGATGAGCGTATTTTCGAGAAGCAACGCCTCTTTCTCATTAAGCGTCGTTTGATAATAAACATCCCTTGCTCTATTGAGTAAGAACGGAATAAGATACCGGCTATCTTTTGTCGCATTAAAATAGGACGCAACTCGTTTCCGCAGGTTATTTGCCTTACCTACGTAGAGCACAGTCCCTTCTTCATCTTTAAAAAGATAAATCCCACTCGTTTGAGGAAGATGTGAAATTTTCTTAGAGAGCTTTTTTAACAAATGTATCTAAGCTTTCCTTAGAGGCAGCACCAATGACTCGATCAATGACTTGACCATTTTGGAATAACATGAGTGTAGGAATACTGCTAATTCCATACTTAGAAGGCGTATCAGTATTATCATCAACATTCATTTTCACACATTTAATCTTTCCCGTGTAGTTTTTTGCAAGTTCTTCTACAACAGGAGCAATAGCTCGACATGGAGCACACCAAGGGGCCCAGAAATCTACAAGTACAGGAACGTTACTCGACAATACTAAATTATCAAAGTCATTATCCGAAACTTCATACACTTCTTCAGACATTATCGCCTCCATTTAAATATCGATCAACAAGTCCTTTAAAATAATCCAATGGTTTTGGTCCCGCAACAAACCTATTATTAATAACATATCCAGGAGTACTCATCATACCTGTCTTTGTACCATCATTTCTATCTTTTTCAACTTCGTCCTTATATTTACGAGTATCAAGGCATGATTCAAACTGTTTAGGATCTTTAATTGCAACACTTTTTGCAAGTGAGAGTAACTCATTTCGATCCTGTTTCGTACTTTCAAAAAATAACTTATCATGATATTCCCAAAATTTTCCTTGTTCATTTGCACATCCCGCGGCTTCAGCCATAGTTTGCGCAGTTGGATTACGAGGGAAATCACGATATACAATTTTTACTTTATCACCATATTCTTTATGAATCTCTTTCATAACTTCAGAAGCCTGTTTACACTGTCCGCAGGTATAATCAGAAAACTCAATAATGGTTACAGTTGCATCTTTATCGCCAAGATATGGATCATCATCCACAGTAATTCCTTCTACTAATGGAGGTTCCGGCATGGGGAGTGTAATTTTAATATCATATTTTTCTTTAATTTTTTGTAGAAAATCATGCTGCGCCTCTTGCATTGAACGTCTTCTAAAAATTGAACGTAAACGTTCTTTCTTTTCTTCTTCCGTTCCTTGGAGCCGATCCTTAAATTTTTCGTAAAATTCGTTTACTTCTTTCTCATTAATTTTAATTGATGTGGATAATTCTTTTTCTAAAAAAGCTTCTTTAGTTACATTATCCTTTTTTGCTTCTTTGTCCAAAATTGTATCATCAATATATTGATTTACTGCTTGAAGCTTCGTTTGATATACACGCTCTTCAAGCCTGTTGAGGCTCATTCGTACGATTTCTTCAATATCACGATAATAGACAGGATCTCCATTGAGATACGCAACAACGGTATTTCTTTCTCTTTCATTCTCATTTTCAACTTTTTTCCCGCTTCTCTTGAAAAAACCTTTTATCTTATCACAGTTCACTGTTCCGAGAATGAGGATGATACATAAGATGCTAAAGAATAATGATTTCTTTCCCGTACATTTACAAGCTTTCATCGAGTACTCCTTTCAATACCGCAATTCTCTTTACCAAATTTCGTATTTTCTCTTGAGATTCTTCGTTAAGCTGCATGAAGCGAACACCCATTCCACCTTGATTTTCTTTACCATCGGTAGGTCTATTAATCCACATCACTTCACCTTTTGTCTTTATTTCATCTTTACCATTGTTGATTGCAAAATGAAGGGTTAGCTTAGTTCCTGGATCAAGCGGACTATCAGTTTTTATAAATATCCCGTTATCACTTAAATTGGAACTGTACTCAAAAAGATAATTATCCTGACAAGTATAATCCACGCGAATATTGAGAGGAACTCTTTTGGACGTTCTTTGTTCTTTAAAGTCTTTCTTAGCCATAGTTTTTACCTAATGAAAACAAGTATTATCAATAAAAAAACAAGTGTCAAATTAAATTGTTAGAGCTCGGAGTATACATCTCCAAAAAAATATGTTAAAGATTTTTATTCATAGAACTTACGAGGTCTTTTTATAATTATTAGGCTTTACAGGAAATAAATGTACGATTCAATGGCGCTTGGACAATTATTGCCACTATGGGCGATTCTTCCGTTTGTAGGAATTTTACTTTCTATTGCTCTATGCCCTCTACTTCTTCCTCATTTCTGGCATAATCATTTTGGAAAAATCAGCATGTTTTGGGCGCTAACTTTTGCATTACCATTTCTTATGATCTTTCAGAAATCTGCGCTTCATGAAATTTTACATATTTATATTATAGATTATTGTCCATTTATTATCTTGCTCTGGGGACTTTTTACCGTGTCTGGAGGCATTTATATACGGGGAACTTTAAAAGCTACTCCTTTGGGAAACACAACACTCATAGCAATCGGAACACTGTTAGCCTCATGGATTGGGACAACAGGAGCATCAATGATCATGATTCGTCCATTGCTGCGAGCAAATCGTGAACGTACTCATAAAGTACATACCGTAATATTTTTTATTTTTTTGGTGAGTAATATTGGAGGGAGTTTAACCCCTTTAGGGGATCCACCTTTTTTTTTAGGTTTTCTTCATCATGTGCCCTTCTTTTGGACTTTCTCACTGATTCCACATGTGACGTTTATTTCCGTCCTCTTACTCATCATCTATTTTTTGTTGGAACTTCATTATCATCCCAAAGAAGAATCTGTTTTTGGTATCGAAGAAAAAACTAAAATTTGGATTGAAGGAAAACAAAATATAGTACTCCTCATAGGCATTATTCTTGCAGTTCTCATGAGCGGTTCAATTAAGCTTGGTTCACTCTCTATTTTTGGAATTCATATAACATTACAAAACAGTGCGCGCGATATAATTATTATCGGAATGGGA
>JAHFAK010000036.1 GCA_023250585.1 Deltaproteobacteria bacterium | reverse complement strand
CCTCTATGGTATATTCAGCTCCGCTGGTAAATTCTTCCTATCAAGATACGCTTATTGCAGGGTTTGCATTTGCAAAGTATTTAGAAAAAACATTTTCTGAATTTGATACCAAAGGGAACAGCTGGCATTGGCTCGTAGAAAGAGAAACAAAACATATTGAATCATTAAATAAACTCTGTGAAAAAATCCCGATAATAAACTTAGATAGCAGATGACTTGATAATAGAGATTCCTTGAAGGAATCAGGAGATATGCAATGAGGCCTTTGACTCACATTAATTTCCCAACAAAGGAGGTATACAATTATGAAGCTCATGGTATCAATAAGATCATGACATATTGCATGTGGTAAAGAATTATGCAAGGGGACGGACGTATACATGTTCTAAAATGTCGCATGAGAAAACAGCAATAGTAGAATAGTCAAATAATATTAAATAGTTGAAAATATATGTATTATGGCATAAAAATTGCATGATTATGTAATAGAGTAACAAAGTTGGCTCTGGAGGGTTAACTATGAATAAGAGAAAACTATTTTTAGGTATTTTTTTAATCGCGCTTGCCTTTCTTCCATTGACTAATCAGGGGGATAATTTTGTTTATGCTCGATCAGAGAAGTCCCTCGATTATCTGAAACAATATTCAACTCAACCAGACAATCTTGTAATACCAGAAATAACTGCCGAGAGTATTTTTAACGATGATAATTCGCGGGAAGAATTTTTACTCAAGCTTTTTGATCTTGAGGTAAAAGAGTATAAGGATAAAGCCGAGTTTACAAGAATTATCCACGAGGAACTTACCAAACAAAGAACTCAAATCTTTAACTACACCTATGTAGTCAATGAAGAAGATTGTTCGAATAATCATTTGAAAACAAAAGAACAAATTGAAGAACTAAAAGAGAAGTTACATAAATTAGATAGTCCGTTTACGGGATGTACTGTTCCCTATCAATGGCGTATTGCAGTTCTTAAAAATAAGGGAATTCTCTTTTATAATACCGCAGAAACTCATTTCTTCTTTTATTCGCTGGATGTGCGTCCCCTGCAGGAGAAAAAACCCATTGGGCAATCTCAAAACTATATATTTATGATTCCTGACAATGCTGAGAGTAAAGGCTTTTATGTTTTTAGAAAAATAGATATTGTGCATAATCTTATTCATAACCTCTATAAAAATAGAGAGATTCCTTACTATTTTTATCCTCTTCCTGAGATAGGCGATATTCAGACTATTACTGCAAGTCTAGAAGCAGAAAAGGTCTCTCAACAAGCAAAAAAACAGGACGATGATCCTGAAATTGCAAAGATGAAGCAAGAATTTAAAGATAATCTCCGGCTTTTAACAACCCGAGAAAAATCGATTGATGTTTTTGCTCATAAGTCAGGAGAACACGACGTAAAAGATGCTGTTGCTGAACGAATTCCGATTCAGGAATTTGAGCAGTTTCTGGTAATGACTGTTCTTGTAGCGAATCTTAGTAAAGCTGGGAACGTGGATGCAACTTCAGATAATGCGGTAATCGCACAATACCATGATCTCGTCGAAGAAATAAAAAAACTCCAAAAAGAATATTATAGCCAGGTTGATAAAATCGTTTCCGATGAAAATTTTCAAGCATCGATAGCTCCTCATTCCCGAAAAAACGATGGAAGTAAACTTACGGATAAAGAGTTTACTACATTATTGAATACTACCATTGAACGTTTCGGAAATAATAAAGAAGCAACTGCATTATACGAACAATTTACCGAAAAAATTGCAAAACTCTTAACAGGTCTTTATGAGAAAATTCAAACCATCGATCGCAAATTATATTTTGAAGAGTCAGGGCCAATCGATTTTAATAACCCTTTTAGAACAGTAACTGATGAGTATAAGGCACTTGGGGTAACGTGGATTACGATAGGTCATGATCCAGAAGCAGTCATTCCAGAGGATTCTAGTTTTATTGAAGCCTGCAGTTCTATAGGTCAAGCGACCAAGCAACAGTTTGCTAATAGAGAACTCGATAAATCATTAAGTACCCATCCCGAATACGTACGGACAGCTTCTAAAGATTGGATGTGGCAATTGGCAATTCCTATAAGCATTGGGATCGTTGCTCCTTTTGCATTAAAACCAAAACTTTTTAAACCGTTTGTTTCGGGTAGTTTTCTTTCGTCACAATTCAGATATACGCCGTATGATATGATGGCACGCCTTTCGAACTTGTATTTTAAGGTCTTTAATACACAGCTTATAGCTGCTGCTATGGAGTTAGCTAATAATCTTATAACACCTGGTTCAAAAGAAAGTCTCCAAGTACTTAAAGCTACGATTGACAAACAATTTGCAAAAAAAGGAGGCGCAAGCGCAACACAAGCATTCTCTGAATTGGAAGGAATAGCAAATAATTTAGAAAAGGAAGTGGATCCATTACAACGTTCATATATGACAAGAATTATAGATGCGCTCAAGAAATTTTTGAAAGCAACCATGGGAAAGCAAACAGATGAAGCTCTTGCAGAGGCTCAAATCAAACTGGTGCAACAAACTGTCCAGGCTACTCGTGAATATCAAGGAGCAATACAAGCAGGTGTTCAGAAAGGTTTAGAGTATATAATTCCTATTATTCGAAAAGATCTGACTATAATTAAAAACAATGGAGCTCTTGAAAAACACATAGAGAGAGCTCTCGATGGTATTCAATCAGAAGAAGCTCAGTCAGTATTTAAAGCTATTAATTGGGGTGCATTACGAAGACAACTCATAAAATTAGGGAAAAAAAATGCAGCTGATCCAGAGGTTGTAGAAAATATTATTTCCTTACTCAAAGAGTATCCTCAAGTTTTTATGAGTAATTGGGGCCTTGCCAAGTGGTTTAAGCAAACAATGAAATCATTTGCCACTGAATTAATGGCAGGAGAAGAACCTTCTTTAAAGGGAACGATATTGGCAGGAAGAAAACTGCCGCGGATGTTCTTTAATCGTATATTTTCTTTCTTCTATAAAATTCAAGCAGAAAATTATGTACGCGAAGTGAGTGCAGACGAAATACGTAAAGGTATTTTAATTGAATTTTTCGAAATTGTTGGAACGATTTTACCTACTGAACTTATGTTACGATCGTATTACGTCGATGAGGCAAATCCTCAAGATCAGCATAAAGCAATGTTTTCAACCTATGATTTTCCTTATACAAAGTCTCATACTGCATGGATCCATCGTGATATGAATGAACGTTTTTGGAGAAATCTCTATTTTGGAATCCTGGCAAAGGCATTTCGTTTTCATATGTTAGAGGCTCGGGTCAGCGTTCTTTCTTCAAAGATACTTGAGATTGTTAAAAATCAATTCGGTGAGGATACTGCAATGAAGTTCAATAGAGAAATTCTTACTAAAGCTCTTAATAACCATATTGTAGATATAGAAGCCAGAGAAGGGAGAGCTATCTTTAGTTTTCTTTGGGGAGATGGAACACGTTTTTGGCGTGGGTTCAGAGAATTCGGCAAAAATATGCTTTTTGCCAACATAAAAAATACATTGCTCCGTCTTCAGTCAGGCTTTCTCGTGAATTATTGGTTACAAATGTCAAAACGTGGAGAATTTAGCTGGATATCATATCTTGGCAATCAGGTTGTTGGAATCTTATTCATTGATCCTGCGTGGGGATTTTTCAAAAGTGTACCTCGAGCAGCGCCTAAATTTGCTCAACAGGGGATCATTTACGATTTCAGTTATGCAATGACAGCAGGCCTCTCTACCAGTATTTTATCGAATGTTATCCAAGTTAATTTTATCACTGATTATATTGATTATGAGCGTAAAAACGGAAGTAACAAAGCACTCGGTAAAATGTTTGGAGATATGGGAAGTAGAATGTATCATGCACCGGGCAATGTAGCAGGGTATACCATAGATAAGACTGAGGAATTTATTTCTCAGATTATTCATGCAATCTCAGGTGGGGAAGAAGAATCGGGGCACAAGGAGTAAGCATGACCCATAATAAGAGGATGTATTATACTCTTCTTGTATTTTGTATGGGCATATTTCTTACTTCAATTACCTATGCGCAAGATGGAGAATACATTGATTTTGATAAACTTAAAGAAATCAGCATTGAAATTCCCGTATCTCCTGAAACTCCTGATAAAAAAATATCCGTCACATTAGATAGCATTGTACATCGTGTTCATATAGAGAGACTCGCAAAAATTCAGAATGATTTACTCAATGTACGAGATGAAAATAAATCACTTATAGAGTTAAAACTAAAAGTCGCTTTCAGTCTTATTGTTGCTTGTTCCATTGATCGATTTCTCTTTCATAATCGACTAAAAAGCTGGAAAAAAACTCGATTTATACTTTCAATGGGAACATTTTTTATAACGTACACTTTTGGTGATTGGCTCTTTGATACAGGAAATGAAACCGTTGGTGCTAGTAAATATTTCATTGATGAGACACGAGATATGCAACGGAATGAAGCAGATTTATATGCTTTTTTGTTTGATTCTTTTGGAGATGCTCAGCAAGGAGTTCTCAATAAAGTCGACTTTATTGAAGGTTTAGCAAAGTTTGCCAAAGATCCATTTTTAAATCGTCTTTTGTGGATGATCATTGCTGATTCAGGAATTTATTCAGGTGATGAAAATTTAATCGATCAAGATTTGAATTATGATGCACAAAAACGTGCAAATACATTACTCGAAACCTATTTTATTGATAAACACTTTGGACAAAATATTGGAGTAAGCAGTTTAGCAAATACCTATCCAGGATTTAGATATTTACCTTATAGTTCAATGATGGGAGCAGCTATTCTTAAAAAGATGGATCTCTCATTTCTTGTTCCTCATAATTTACAAGCCATTAAAGGTCTTCCTATGCTTGGACAATTTGGGAAAGAGACAATAGCACTGATGGCACTCATGTATTTTCCAGAGTTAATGGAGGAAGAAGATTCTTTTTCTTTAGTCCCGATTCTTTCTTCTGTTGCGCTATCCTACGCCACATCGAGAGTTGCCTTAGCAGGAGTTACACGATTAATAAAGGCCTATAAAGTATTTCGAGCAGGCTCTAAAGCAGCAGCTGTTGGAGAAGCAGCTACTGGTCCATTAGGTTGGAAAGTATTTATTCTCAATCAACTTGCAGTAATCACTGCATCGATGCTTTTAGAGGGTCCAATTACTCAATGGTATACGAAACGAAAAATTTGGTTAGCCCTTCAAGATACACGAAGTATTTTTTATACATTTTTACATGACCCTCTTCTTGATCCTTGGGTAGTAAATGCTACGGTTTCTACTTTTTATCAGCTATTGAATGAATATCGCCGGCTGGTTTTAGGAGAGACTTTTGATAAAGATAATCAATTCCTAGAAGAAGGCCGTGTAGAAACAATACGTATCGATGTTATGCAGGAAAATGAAGAGAGGATTCATGCATTTCTTACTAATGATTTATGGAAATCAAAGCCATTATTTGAGCTCAGAGAAGAAGGAGTCGCTTTTGATACGTTTGTTACCACTCATTCATTAGGTACTGTATTGGGGAAAAAAATCCCTGTCCCAATAAAAACGAAACATGTTTGTCATTTTCTTAATGCAAATATTAAAGATTTAGCTCGTTGGGGAGCATACGAGCCTTCTCCTATTATTTTTAAACCATTCTGTGAAGGTGATGGAACATTTGATGATTTGGCACGTAATGGTGCTTCTCCTCAATCTCCTCAAGAAGAATATAATGAATTATTTCAGAAAAAAGAGGATCAAGATCCAAAATTAGAAGAAAAGCGTCAGTATACAAATGATTGGATGAAACAATCGAGTGAAAAGTTAAATAACAAAGTGGAAAAAGCACGTGCACAACTCAGGAATATCTATTATGGTTTAGATGTAGCGAGACGAGATTTTATTCGAGAACAATGTAAGGATTTACAAAAGATTGACCCAAAAAAAATTAACATTAAAGATTCATCCTACCCTCCCTCTATGGTATATTCAGCTCCGCTGGTAAATTCTTCCTATCAAGATACGCTTATTGCAGGGTTTGCATTTGCAAAGTATTTAGAAAAAACATTTTCTGAATTTGATACCAAAGGGAACAGTTGGCATTGGCTCGTAGAACGAGAAACAAAACATATTGAATCATTAAATAAACTCTGTGAAAAAATTCCAAAGATGTAAAAAAAATCACCCATAATTGTCTCATAATATTTAGCTTTGAAGCAAACCGTTTAATTCCACGAAAATCATTTCATTAATGTTTGACTCTCTATTCTATTAATGTTAAAAATTTTTCGAATTATGAAATCAGTATGAAATAAGGAGGGTTGGTGACATGCAAAAGAAACTGTTTTTATTATTTATTTTCTGTACAATTTCAACTTCTGCATTTGCAATAAAAGTATTTAAGTATTCAGTTGAGGGGACACCGACTTCTCTCGATCCAGTTCAAAGTTCAACAAAGTATCAAAATAGGATAGTCAGTGCTATTTGTGATACATTATATGATTATAAATACCTTAAAATTCCCTATGAGCTCAAACCCAACTTAGCAGCAGCTTTACCAAAAATAAGTAAAGATGGGCTTACCTATACGATTCAGATTAAAAAAGGAGTTTTCTTTAGTGATGACCCTGCATTTAAAGGTGGGAAGGGAAGAGAACTAACGGCAGAGGATTTTGTATATTCAATTAAACGTCACTTTGACCCCAAGACACTCCCTCGTGGTGCATGGCTCTGGCAAGGACGTATTAAAGGAATTGACGATTGGAAAACAGCTGGTTCAGACTATAAAAAACAAGTTGAGGGACTTAAAGCCATTGATAAATATACCATTCAGATTTCTTTAGTAAAACCATACCCTCAACTTGTTTATACACTTACAAAAGGATATTCAGCAATTGTTGCCAAAGAAGTTGTTGAAAAATATGGTCCTGAAATTTCAATTCATCCAGTAGGTTCGGGACCTTGGGTCTTAGGAAGTTTTAATAACCAAAAAGCAGTTCTTTTAAAAAATAAAAAGTATCGAGAAGAAATTTTTGATTTAAAAAATGAAGGATACGATGAAAAGATCCATGGATTTACTGGTATTAAATCTTTACAAGGGAAGAAACTTCCCATTGTTGATCAAATTGAAATTAATTTTATGGAAAATTTTTCAATGAGATGGATTTCCTTTACTAAAGGTTCTGAAATTCAATTTGGATTTATACCTGAACAACAATTTAATAACGTCATTGCATCGAGAAATCCCTTGAGCCTCAATAAAGAGTACGCTCAAAAATATTACTTCTTACCTCAAACTGAATTTGCTTTTCGCTATCTTAACTTTAATATGGACGATCCAAAGATTGGTTACAACAAAGATAAGGAATTAGAAAAAAAGAATAAAGCTCTAAGAATAGCAATTCATAAAGCTTGGGATTGGCCACAATATATTAAAACATTTTTTGATGATTTAGGTGAAGCATATCCTGGTATTATTTCACCTGGCATTGATGGGTATGATCCCACATTATCAAAAGAATACATTACGCATGATCCTGAGGGAGCAAAAAAAATTCTTAAGGATAATGGATGGACTGCAGCTAATCTTCCAGACATTACATATTCAATGGTGTCAGATATACGGCAAAATCAGATGTATGATCAATTTAGAGGATGGCTTATTACTATCGGATATCCATCGAGTAAAATTAAAAAGCAAACGTTTGCAAGTTTTGGGGATTATTCAAAAGCAGTAAAATCACGAAAAACTATGACTATTGCAATGGCATGGGGGCTTGATTTTCCTGATAGTGAAAACGTTTTGCAGCTTTTTTATGGACCTAATTCTTCTCCGGGATCAAATAATTCTAATTACAATAACCCGGAATACAATGCACTGTATGAAAAAGCTAGTACAATGCAACCTTCAAAAGAACGATCAGAAATTTATAAAAAGATGCATAAATTGCTTCTTGAAGATTCAGTAACTATTGCTGGTTTTTCACGTACTGATTTGTGGGTATGGCATAAAAATGTAATATTATATCCAGTTGAAAATGTTCTTGGAAATTATTTTAAATATGTCGATATAAAATAACGTGGATACATTCATATATTCTTTACGAAAATTCTTTCAAAGTATTCCATTAATTTTTGGAGTTACTCTTATTAGTTTTGTTCTAATGGTATATTTTGGTCCGGATAAGACATATGATCTTCTGGGAAAAAATCCTACTCAGCAACAAATAGAAGAGGTACATCACCAACTTGGCTATGACCAACCTTTTCTTACGCGTTATTTTATTTTTTTTAAAGAAATTATTACTTTTGATTTTGGATATTCGGATTCAACCGGTGAAAAAGTCTCAAGTATATTTGCACGAACAATTCCTGTTTCTCTAGCCGTTCAGCTACCGATTCTGATTTCAGGAAATATTATTTCCATTATTCTTGCATTAATAGCAGCATATTTTCGGGGAAAAATGATTGATAAAAGTGTGATGTTTGTTGCAGTTATTGGAATGAGTGTGAGCTATCTTATCATTGTTATACTTTTTCAAATTATATTCTGTTCAAGTTATGGACTTAATATCTTTCCCGTACAAGGTTGGGAAGTAGAGTCATTCACGAGTTATTTAAAATATGTTACTGTACCAGTTTTAGCTTCTGTATTTCTTTCTATTGGCTATAATACGCGTTTTTACCGAGCGGTAATTGTAGAAGAAATTACTAAAGATCATGTTCGAACCGCAAGGGCTTTCGGTACACATCCTTTAAAATTACTTTTCAAAAATATCTTAAAAAATAGTCTTATTCCTATTATGACGAGAATTATTATAACATTACCTTTTATTATTATTGCAGGAAGTATTGTCCTTGAATCATATTTTAGTATTCCCGGAATAGGGCTTGTTTTATATGATGCAATTCTAACGGGAGATCTCCCCATAATTAAAGCGGCTGTTACCTGGACGGCAATGATTTATGTGTTGAGTTTAATTCTTACGGATATTATGTATACAGTTGTTGACCCACGAGTGACATTAAAATGAATGAAGTGATTCAAAATAGTACCAACAAGCAAACTCATACCTACGGTGAATCCTTATGGTCAAAAGCTCTAAGGAAATTACGAAAAGATACAATAGGTATTGTCGCATTTTTTGTCGTTTTAATTTATTTAGGAATCGCAGTAGGAGTGTGCCTAGGATTCTTTGGATCATCATGGGATCGCTTTGTAACAGATGGATATTCAGGTATGTCTCGTCAACATATTTTTGGTACTAATCTAAATGGCCAAGATATTTTTGAAAGAGCACTATATGGTACAAAAACAGCGTTTCAAATTGGTTTTATTGTTGCCATTGTAGCTACTTTTTTAGGGGGAATCTTAGGAGCAGTTGCTGGTTTCTTTTCAGGAAAAATACCCGATGTTCTTATTACTTGGTTTTATGGTGTTATTGATTCAATTCCCTTTTATTTATTTGTTGCAGCACTTGCGGTTGCTTTAGCTGATAATCCATATGCAATGCATATTGCAATGATTAGTACGTTTTGGACATCAACGTGTAGAATCATACGAGGAGAAGTAATTAAAATTAAACATTTAGAATATATTGAAGCTGCTCGAGCAATAGGTGTTTCCTATACCAAAATAATTTTTAAACATATTATCCCAAATACAATACATATATTACTTGTCCAATCGACTATTCTTTTTGTTACCGCAATTAAAAGTGAAGTCATATTGAGTTTTTTGAATCTGGGAGTAAAAGAAGGGGTTAGCTGGGGATTAATGCTTGCTGAGGCAGCTCAAGAGGTTCCCGCAGGAAACTTTAATAATTTTATTGCAGCTTCCGGCTTTATGTTGATTTTAGTGCTTGCCTTTAATACATTTTCAGATGCCTTACAAGATGCGCTTGATCCTAAGAAAGTTAGCTAAATGAACAACCAAAAATTACTTGAAGTACAAGATTTAGTAATTGAATTTACAACTGATAAAGGAAAAGTTCGCGCAGTTGATGGAATTAGTTTTAGCCTTAATAACAGCGAAACACTTGGTATTGTTGGGGAATCGGGGTGTGGAAAAACAGTTACGGCACTCTCTCTCCTTAAACTTATTCCTTCTCCTCCAGGAAAAATTATCCAAGGGCACATTCTCTATCAGGGAAAAGATATCGTATCTAAATCAGAATCAGCAATGCGCCATTTCCGTGGAAAAGAAATTTCCATGATATTTCAGGAACCAATGACAAGTCTCAATCCTGTATTTACTATTGGTAATCAAATGATTGATGTTATCAGACAACATACACATGCTTCTAAAAAAGAAGCGAAAGAACGTGCGATTAAAATGCTTGAACGAATTCGTATTCCCAATCCAGAAAGGAGAATAGATGAATATCCACATCAGATGTCTGGTGGGATGCGACAGCGAATAATGATTGCAATGGCGTTATCATGTAACCCTAAAATACTTGTTGCGGATGAACCAACGACAGCACTCGATGTAACTGTTCAAGCACAAGTTATGGCACAAATTAGTGAGCTGCAAAAAAAATTTAATACCGCAGTTATTCTCGTTACACACGATTTAGGGGTTATTGCTGAGACATGTACGAATGTGTTGGTCATGTACTGTGGTAAAATTGTTGAAAGAGCTGATGTTAGTACTCTTTTTGAGAGCCCACGGCATCCGTATACCCGCGGCTTACTTACTTCAATTCCACGCATTCGGGAAAAAAAATTGGAAAAGCTTCCTACTATTGAGGGCACAGTGCCTGATTTGCTCCATTTACCTGTAGGATGCCGTTATGCTGATCGCTGTGAACGTGTTCGAGATCATTGCCGCTTAGAAGAGCCCCCGCTTGAAAAAAAAGATGACAAAACTGAAGTAGCATGTTTTTATCCGTATTAATAAAGGCATAAAGTATGCAAAATCTTTTAGAAGTTAAAAATCTTAAAAAATATTTTCCCGTAAAAAGCGGTTTCTTGAGAAGAGTTCGGCATCATTTAAAGGCAGTTGATGGAGTTTCCTTTGTAATACAAAAAGCTAAAACACTGGGACTTGTTGGTGAATCTGGTTGTGGAAAAACGAGTTTAGGAAGAACAATCCTTCGTCTTATGGAAGCGACAGCCGGAGAAATTCTCTTCGAGGGCATTAATATAGTACATTTAAGCCGAAAGCATATGAATAAAAAAAGAAGAGATATGCAGATAATTTTCCAAGATCCCTATGGTTCATTAAATCCTCGAATGACTATATGTGAAATTATTAGAGAGCCACTTGATACTCATAATATCGGTTCTAAAGAAGAAAAATCAAAACGAATTTTAGACTTATTAGATGTAGTGCATTTACGAAGAAATGTATTAAATCGCTATCCACATGAATTTTCAGGAGGGCAGCGACAAAGAATCGGAATCGCACGTGCGCTGGCGCTCCATCCAAAATTCATTGTTGCCGATGAACCGGTAAGCGCACTGGATGTTTCTGTTCAATCTCAAGTGCTAAATTTAATATCAGAATTACAAAAAAAATTTGGTATTTCATTTCTTTTTATTTCACATGATCTTGCAGTTGTTCAACATATTAGTCATGATGTAGCAGTAATGTATTTAGGAAAAATCGTCGAGAAAACTTCTACGGAAAATCTCTACAAAAACCCAAAGCATCCATATACTCAATCGCTGCTTTTAGCTATTCCTGTTGCTGATCCTAAACAAAAACCACAAAGAATAATTCTCGAAGGAGATGCTCCATCTTCATGGGCTCCTCCACCGGGATGTCCTTTTCATCCTCGCTGTCCAGAGGCAAAAGAAATCTGTCGAGAAGTAATTCCTGAATTGAAAAATGTGGGAACAGCAGAAAATGAACATTGGGTAAGCTGTCATTTGTATTAATTTTTATGACATTTAAACATCTTTTTATCCTCGACACATTTGAGAAACTTCATATAGATGATGACACTTCTCTGTATCTCATGGAACAACTTATGAAAAAAGGGGATGAAGTCTATTCTTGCACTGAATATGACATTGCTCTTAGTTCCAAAAAGAAAATCTGTCACGCGTATAGTTATAATAAAAAAATAATAAAAGATGTTATTGCTCATAGTAATAGTGAGCCAAAAAATGATTACGATTTACATGGTTTTAATTTTATCCATATTCGTAAAGATCCTCCGTTTGATATGAGTTATGTGACCCTTCTTCTTTTATTAGAAACCGTTCAGGGGCCATTGATTATTAATAATCCTACGAAACTTTTAGAACATAATGAAAAGATGGTAATATTTAATTTTCAAGGTCTTATTACCGACACCTATGTCAGTTCTACTATTCAAGAAATTAAAACCCAGATCAAAGACTTGGGCGGGAAGGGTATTTTAAAACCTCTCTTTAGCTGTCGAGGACAGGGAGTCGTATTACTGGATGAGACACAGAAAGACTATGAAGAAAAAATTCTCACAGGAACTGCTCATCAAAAAGAAAGAGTTATGATTCAACGATTTCTTCCTGCTATTATCAATGGAGAAACCAGAGTTTTGATGATAGAAGATAAACCTCTTGTAGCCTTAAAAAAGGTTCCCAAAAAGGGTTCTATCTATACTAATCTGCACAGTGGCGCTCAGTTGCTACCACATACGTTAACTGCAACTGAAAAAAAACTATGCGAACACATTGGAGGTTTTTGTAAAAAAGAGGGATTGTTCTTTACAGCTCTTGATATTATTGACGATAAACTCTCGGAAATCAATATGACAAGTCCATCGCTTTTACGACAAGCCGACAATCTCTATCGCTATAATTTTTCCCTGGAGTGGATAGATAAATTATATAATAAATACTCGATGTTATAAAAATATTGACTGTGCATTTTTTTCATGTAATACTTTAAGTACTACGTAAAAAAGTAGATAATGAAGGACAAAGAAGGTGAAGAAAACTTTTAAAATAGAAATACTAGGAAGGGAGTATTTTCTAAAAAGCGATGAGAACGATGAAGTAATAGAACAAATTAAAAATTATATTAATGGAAAGATTAAGGAAATATCAGACAACGTTAACAAAAACATTGCGAGTACGAATGTGTTAGTATTAGTAGCATTAAATATTGCGAGTGATTTCATTAAAGAAAAAAATAAAACCGAATTACAAAAGAAGTTTATCTTGAATAAATCTAAAAAAGCTATTGAAACAATTGATCAAATTTTAATGAAAGAAAATATTTCGCACGTAAGCTAATATTTTATTCGTACTTCACTGTTATTATTTTATTTCCATAAATCTTCCCTAAAATTATTTTCCATGCACAACGTAAACGACAAAAAGATTTTACGTAAAGAATATAAAGAAAGAATTAAACAATATACTTTTTATGATCTAAGTATGAGAACACAAAAAATCATTGCGCATATTACGAGTAGTCCTTGGTATAGAGAAAAAAATATTTTAGCTTTCTACTCAGGTACTCACCATGAAGTTTCCTTACAAGATTTATTTCACCAATCTTTAAAAGCTCATAAAACAGCTCTTTTTCCAAAATATTTAGGGGAAAGTAATATCTCTTTTTGTAAAGTTCATAATGAAGAGGATTTGGAGATGGGAGCCTTTGGAATTAGGGAACCACGTAAGGAATGTGAAGATGTTGCCATTGATGGAATTGATGTTTTTTTTGTGCCGGGAGTATGCTTTGATTCGTTTGGTAATCGTCTTGGTTCAGGTTTGGGATGCTATGATGAGGCATTAAAAAAGGCACGTAAAGATGCACTCTTTATTGGAGTTGCATATTCGTTTCAATTATTTCCTGAAAGATTACCAACACGTACAGAAGATATTCCGATGCACTATGTAGTTACTGAAAACGCTAGTATGAAATCAAAACCATAGAGTACTTGATTTCATGGAACGGAGGTAAAAAACGATGGAAGGAACAAATTTTCTCACACAATTTCCCTATATTACCGTTCCGGCTGTTTTAATAGTCGGTTTTGTATTAGGGTTTATTATCAAAAAAGTGCTTGAACGTACATCTATTAATTCTGCAAAGGTTAATGCCCAAAAAATTATTGAAGAAGCAAAAAAAGAACGAGAAGTAATGATCAAAGAAGGAACCTTGAAAGCTAAAGATCTTGTTCACGAAATGAAAGGCGACTTTGAAAAAGAATCACGTGAAAAGCGGCGAGATTTAACACAACTCGAAAAGCGATTGAGCTTTAAAGAAGAAAATCTCGATAAAAAACTCAGTCTTATTGATACCAAAGAAGGTGAGTTTAATCGCCGTGAGAACGGATTAAAAACGAAAGAAGAGTCTCTCGGTAAAAAAGAAAACGAGCTTACTGAACTTGTTAAACAAGCAAAAGAAAAACTCGAACGTGTATCCGGATTGACGGTAACCGATGCAAAAAAAGAATTAATGGACATGCTTGTTAATGAGGCAAAATACGAGTCAGCAAAGCGTATGAAAATCATTGAAGACGAGGCAAAGGAAAATGCTGAAAAGGAAGCTAAACGTCTCATTTCAATTGCGATTGATCGCTATTCTGGAGATTATGTTTCTGAACGAGCGGTATCGGTTATTACTCTTCCGAGCGATGATATGAAAGGAAGAATCATCGGCCGTGAAGGACGTAATATCCGTACCCTTGAAGCCATGACCGGAATCGATTTTATCATTGATGATACACCGGGAGCTATTATTCTTTCTGGATTTCATCCTATTCGACGTGAGGTTGCGCGTCTTTCTCTTGAAAAGCTGATGGCTGATGGGAGAATTCATCCTGCCCGTATTGAAGAAGTTGTAAAACGTACTGAAAAAGAAATTGAAAAGACAATTAAAGAAGCAGGACAACAGGCTCTCCTTGAACTTGGGATACATAATTTACATCCTGAATTACAGCGTCTTGTTGGCATGCTTAAATACCGTTATAGCTATACCCAAAATCAATATTACCATTCAATTGAATGTGCTCATATTGCAGGCATGCTTGGAGCTGAATTAAAGATCAATGTTAAAGACGCAAAAAAAGCCGCACTTCTGCATGATATTGGAAAGGCAATTGACCATGAAGTTGAAGGAACCCATGCAATGATTGGTTATGATTATGCCAAGAAATATGGTGAGCCAGAATATATTGCTCGTGCAATAGGCGCGCATCATGAAGAAATTAAAAAAGAAACCTCACTTGATTATATTGTACAAGCTGCAGATGCAATCTCTGGTGGTCGTCCAGGGGCACGAAGTGAAATACTTGAATCCTATTTACAACGAATAGATGATCTTGAAAAAATTGCAAATTCTTTTGAAGGTGTTACCAAATCATTTGCAATTCAAGCTGGTCGTGAAATCCGTATTCTTGTTGAAGGAGAAAATATGCCTGATGAAAAAGTTTCTATGCTTTCACGGGATATTGCTCGAAAAATAGAATCTCAGCTTACGTATCCTGGCCAAATTAAAGTTACGGTAATTAAGGAAACACGAGCAGTTGACTATGCAAAATAAGGAGAAAAAAGTTGTGGAATACGTAAAAAGTTTTATTAGAGAAGTACCTGATTTTCCAAAAAAAGGAATTCTATTCTATGACATTACCCCTGTTTTAGGAGATCCAAAAGGTTTTTCAATGCTCATTAAACATTTTAAAGAGCGTTACGTGAATAAAAAAATCACAAAAGTTGTGGGTATTGAATCACGAGGATTTATTTTTGGTGGCGCTTTAGCAGACAGCTTAAGTGCTGGGTTTGTACCGGTGAGAAAACGCGGAAAGTTACCCTATAAAACAGTGCAAAAAGAATATTCATTAGAATACGGCACTGATGTATTAGAAATGCATGAAGATGCTATCACTAAAGATGATAGAATTATTCTGTGCGATGACCTTATTGCCACGGGCGGAACCGCGCAAGCCGTTGCAGAGCTTATCGAACAGCAAGGTGGGAAAATTATTGAATGTGCTTTTGTTATAGAACTTAACTTTTTAAAAGGCAGAAATAAATTACTCCCACGAGAAGTGCATTCAATATTACAATATTAATAACTTCTTATAACTTTTTTCGCATAACATTTTTATGCAACCACTAGCCGATAGAATAAGGCCTTCCTCTTTAGACGATTTTTTCGGTCAAGAACATCTTATTGAAAAAGGTAAACTGTTATATGAAAAAATCATGCAGGATGATCTTCATTCCATGATTTTTTGGGGACCTCCTGGCACAGGCAAAACTACGCTTGCAAAGATTATATCATCATTCACCAAACGCGAATTTATTTGGTTTAGCGCTACTTTTACAAGCATTAAAGAAGTGCGGGAAGTAATGCAGAAAGCAAAAGAAAGTAAAAAATCCTCCATCGTTTTTATTGATGAAATTCATCGTTTCAACAAATCACAGCAAGATGCGTTCTTGCCATTTGTTGAAGATGGTTCAATAGTTATGATCGGAGCCACAACTGAAAATCCATCGTTTGAAGTTATCTCACCGCTTTTATCTCGTTCTCGCGTCTATGTTTTTCATGAACTTTCCGAGGAAGCGCTTATAAAAATTTTAACACGAGCTTTAGAAAAACTTGGGATCAATTCTTCAAATAAAGAATGGCTGAGCGAAATTGTAAAATACGCAGCCGGCGATGCACGATTTGCTCTAACAACATTAGAAATTATTCTTTCAATGACTGATGTAGAAAAAGAATTCAACAGAGAGTTACTACAGGAAGTTTTACAAAAAGCCCTGCTTCGATATGACAAGGACGGCGAAGAGCATTATAATATTATTTCAGCTCTTCATAAAAGTATGCGAAATAGCGATGTTGATGCATCACTCTATTGGCTTGCACGAATGCTTGAGAGTGGAGAGGACCCGAAATATATTGTGAGACGACTTATTCGTTTTGCAAGTGAAGATATTGGCAATGCCGATCCTCAGGCTTTAATTCTGGCTGTATCAGCAAAAGAAGCTGTGCATTTTATCGGTATGCCTGAATCCGACAATGCTCTCGCTCAACTCGTTATTTATCTGGCACTTGCACCGAAAAGTAATTCTGTTTATACCTCATATAAGCGAGTTCAGGGCGATATAAAAAAAGGGGAAATTTATCCTGTCCCGTTACAGATAAGAAATGCACCAACAAAACTGATGAAAGAGCTCGACTATGGAAAAGGGTATAAATATGCCCATAATTATGAAGAAACAACGACAGCAATGGAATGCATGCCGGAAGAATTACGTAACCGACAGTATTATATCCCCAAAGAAGTTGGATTTGAACGTGAAATGAAAAAACGAATGGAATATTTCAAAAAATTAAAACTCTCATTAAAAAATAAATGAAAACGGACCTTTTTAATTATACATTTGATAAAAAGCACATCGCCTTTTTTCCTGCAACAAAAAGAGAAGATGCTAAACTCATGATTATTAATCGTAAAGAAAAAAATATACACCACGATATATTTTCTTCAATTGGTTCTTATCTTAAAAAAGGCGATGTGCTTGTTTTTAATAATACCCAAGTTCTACCTAATAGAATTTTTGCAACTCGAAAATCAGGCGGCAAATTGGAATTTCTTTTTTTGACGAACCCTCAAGAGACGGATAAAAATATCTGTCTTATAAAAGCAAAAAATACTCTGAAGGCGGGGGAAGAAATAATTTTAGAAAAAAACGCAAAAATTATTATTGATGAAACGCTTGGTGAAGGAAAATATTCAGTTATATTAAATCCAGATTCAAAAAATTATTTAAAAAAACAAGGCTTACTTCCTCTTCCTCACTATATTAAGAGAGAATATGAGAAAGAAATTGATGATGAACGATATCAAACAGTTTTTGCGCAAGAAGAGGGCGCAATAGCAAGTCCTACAGCTGCTTTACACTTTAGCCAGACTATGGTTGAAGGATTAAAAGCTCAAGGAATTATCTTTATTCCGATAACACTGCATGTAGGAATCGGAACTTTTAAACCGATCAAAACAGATGAACTTGAATCTCATACCATGCATTCTGAATATTTTAAAATAACTAAAACATCTGCCGATCTTATCAATAAAGCTCGAAAAGAGGGGAAAAAAATTA
>JAHFAK010000035.1 GCA_023250585.1 Deltaproteobacteria bacterium | reverse complement strand
TTCATACATTCTATCTTCCCCTTGATGGACGACCTTACGATATCCATAAAATTTATGAGACCTTGAATGAATTAAAGAATAAACAAATGAAGAACAAACGTTTTTCTTTTACTGCTATTACGATAGAGTTACCATTTGATGATAGAATATGGAAATCGGAAATATCTATCGAACATCTAGTTCTTAGAAGTAAAAAACATATTCAGACTCTCATTACTACTGAAGAAGAGCTATTGCGTCTTGATACAACTAAATTTATTTTTTTTCGCTATAATAAAAAACCGTATGAAAATAGACAATTAGTAAAATTACTGCAGAAGGAATTCACCGCTCAAACTCTGCCTGAGCATAGAGTGTATATTAAGGAATTTATCACGCGGTAAACCTTGTAAAAGCTAAGAATTAGCGCGTTTTAGTGAGATTTTGAGGTGCTCGCCAATTATCTAAGAATGATGCTTGGTGCACACAGGAAATCGTACACATCGGGGCACACACTTTTTTGGTATAGAATTCTCGACGTATATTTTCTCGAGTATAGTCTCGTAAGGATATCCCTGGCTTGCCGCGCATTTGAGAACAATAATGAACAAGCCCATCTTCACAAATATATAGATAACGAGCTCCAGCTCGGCAGCGCCAATTATTAGGCTGACTATTGACAATATTTTTTTGAAAATAATCAATGCGGGCAAATGATTTTTTTCCAAGCGCTTTGATTTTTTTATATATTGACTTTTCATGTTCACTTAATGGTTTTAATTGGCCAAATTTATTATGAATAACTCCCACAGTATTAGAAAATCCGAGCGCTATAGCTCGTTCGGCGACAGTCAAAGCATCTTCAGGATTATTGATGCCTGAACCAAGAACTGAATTAATATTTACTTGAAATATCGCATGCTCTGCCAAGAGTCCCAGTTTTTTATCGAGTACTTTCAAGCTCTTCATGGAAACATCATCGGGCTTTACATTATCAATACTGATCTGCAAATAATCGAGTCTAGCTTTCCCCAGTTTTTCAATACGGTCTTTCGTTAATAAATAACCATTTGTAATCAATCCTGCAATAACACCATGCGAGCGAATTCGGGTAATTAATTGATCCAAGTCGGGATGTAAGAGTGGTTCACCACCACTAAAGACAATAATGCTGGTACCAAATGCTGCCAGCTGATCAATTCTCTCAATCATTTTTTCAGTTGGAACTGGCTCCGAAACCTTATCGTATTCATTACAATAGGCACAATCGAGATTACATTTTCGAATGGGAATAATTTGTGCAAGGATTGGATGCTTCGTGGACACAATGCTCGTAGCTATCATTTTAAAGACTCTATATTGATAGCTGATAGCTCTTTGCTGTCGTTGTATCCACGCTCGTGTTTTTCCCATAATTGTTTCTACATTAATCGAAAAATAGTGTCAAAGACGTCTTTGATACTAATGATGGATTAGTAGTATAAAGATAGGGAAATCTTCTCTTAACAGCAAGCTATCATCTTCCGATATTTGCAAGCTTTTGATTCGCAGTACCCTTCAAGACATCTATCCACGCTGACGTATCAATCAAGATCATCTTTCTTTCCTAAACTGGTCTAACCTTTTATGCGTCCAGTTTAAATCAAAGGTTCCAAATTTTTCGAGCGTATATCTTTTTAGATACACCTCTAGATCTATAATTATTACCTCTTTCTTACTCTTTGCCTTTGATGTTTTTACTACCTTTTGAAGCAAAGTTTTTGGAATATCATATATCCCCTGATGTTTATATATATTCCGGTGCTATCCCATTTTTTTGAGGTGAAGGAAAATCATGGAATGAGACGTACACTGATTTATCATTCCTGGTAGTAAAGTGCATCTATACACAACGTCATAACTATTCAAGGCAAAGAAGTGATAGGATGGAATATACATCTTGAAGCATACCATGAATTACCTGGAGATTCATTACCAAAGCAATCAGATCAAAATGCTACAGAAGCAATTATTGAATTTTTGAAATTTTATAACGAAAAAGTTTGGCATCCGGAAGATCTTGAGGAACGAAATAAAGCCATTGTTTCTCAGGGTCCAAAGACATCCCTTCATGAGGCAGTGTAACGTTTGTCTCGACTCCGGCATAGGTACTTTTAATTGCCTTTATTTCTTGTATTGTGCCCTTGTAATCTTTGTAAACATATTCGACAACTCCTAAATCACGCATGTCTTCGTTGACATTTTTCATCCTAACGAACCCCATCAATTCAAAAGAAAGTTTATCATAGCTTGAACCATTAATGTGCAAAACATGAATACGCCCTGTGTGTATTCTGCTATTCCAGGTTTTTGTAATTGCCTTGCCACCACATAAAAAAATATTTGATGAAAGCCGAGTACTGTCTTGATAATCAACGAGTTCTGGAAGTGTATTTTCGTAAAGTTTATACTGACCGGTTTTGGTATCGAGCGCAAGAAACTCCTTACTGCCCCACGTAACACCAACGATGATATTATTATCCAAAGGAAGAACAAGCCCACTATGATCAGGAACATGCCAAAATTCTTTCATGAAGCGTCCTCTGTCGATATTATATTTACGAAAATGAGCAGAGCTTTTTGGGCCATAAACACTGGGGGTAAGCCAAATGAAATTTTCATTCACATCTCTTTCCATTCCCGATGGATGAGAAAGCTTATACATGAAATCATGCGCTCCTTTCGGAACATCATTATCGCCAAAAACTGTTTGAGAAATTCTTTTGCGCTCAATTTTTGCTACATCTTGAGCAAATTGGTGAAGTGTCCATTGGATGGTCTTTTGCTTATTGAGAATATGAGAAAGGTCTGCTTCAAGTAAGAACGCTTCGGAATAATATGAACGAGTATTCACCTCTTCCATATTATATAAAATACAGCTTACAAAAATTCGGTTTTTATCAATATAAAGCCCTTGTGTGTGACAAATTGATTGCTTTCGATTAGACTGTAATTTTCCTACAAAAAACTCTTTGGGTATACCAAGATTAAATACTTCTGGATCAGTAAGTCTATAGAGAGTTTTCGAATTAACATATGCTTCGTTATATGTTTCATTCTTGGTACACGAAAAAAAACCTATGTTAAGGCATACCAAGAGCAAGAGGTGTTTCATAATAATAGAATTATTTTCGCTTTATGGAATAATAATATCAATCGAAATAGGACAATGATCTGAGCCTTCGATAGTACATTTGCCATGACCTCCATTCTCTTCCCCATAAACAGTTGGCCGTATAATGAGATTTTCATCAAAATTTTTAAGATAGATAAAATCTATGCGATCACCAGATTTATCGGCGTGAGGATAGGTCGGGATCTTACTCTCAGAAAAGGGATTGCGGAAACCAAAAGTTTCAGTAATATATGGATTCAATCCATTTTGATGTTCATTAAAGTCACCAGCAAGGATAATCTTTTGATCACCAATGTCTTTAAAAAGTTTGGAACTAAATAGTTCTTCAAGCTGTTTCATACGAATTTCTCTATCTTCTTTCTTACTTTCTAAATGTAAATTTATAATATAGATATCACCAAATTCGGGATGATGAATAGTACTCAAGAGTACAACTCGACCCCCTTCACGGGCTTCAAGTCCTTTATCTCTGATTTTGTAACTAAGCCACTTCAAAGTATTCAAATGAGTCCACAACCAATATTGTTTTTTAAAAGTTAAACTTTGAGCTGTATCATAAGGTTTGGTAAAAGTAATCGGTTCTCGTATAAGCGTCATCTGACCTGTAGCTATTGTATCTTTCACATGTTCACTTACATTATAATCACCGTCTGCTTTTTCTGCTTCTGCTTTCCAGATCTCTACTAATTCCTGAAATTCTTTCGCATAGTGATATGAAATTGATCCAAAGGTTTTAGTGAGTAACTCCAATAAAGTCTGTCGTACATCAACAAAATTTTCTCGTTTTCGTTTCGTTAATACATCGACTTCTTGCAAACAGAGTATTTGTGGATTAAGTTTTGTTATTCCTTCTACAATTTTTTGTATATCCTTTAAATCAATTGCATCGATATTCCAACTTGCAATGGTTAATGTTGGTTTCTTCGTTTCTTGATCAGATTTTTCGTCATCGGCTAATAATACCCTCGAAAAAAACATGCTACAGATAACAAGAGCATAGAATATTTTCCACTTCATAGTACCTCCTCCTATAATTATTTATGATCTTGAACAGCCTCTATGGAGCCCCATGGCTAAAGCCGTGGGGCTCTGCGAAGGCGGATAGAGTAACAAAAATAAAAAAGGTTTGGAACAATTCGTAATTTCTTCATCGTTGATTTCTCATAAATATTGTTAACATTAAATAACTCGACAAATAATATTACAGATAAAGTCATTTGTCAATCGGCGTTCAATGAATATGAATTGATGTAGTACATTGTGGTTTATCTTTTTAATCATTTACATGTCTATCCTAATATGCTAAAGACTATGCGTATGATCGGTATCATTACAGACGCACATTTTTCGATTACTGAACCAAATGGCAACACCTTTACGAGCTGTAATAAAAAGCTTTTGGGGTTGGCCCATCTCACCCGACAAATGTATAGCCTCCTTAATGTTGGCGTAAAAACTTTGTATGTTGAAATAGATGATACACTGGCTATGCAAGCAGTATTGGCAAGCATTAATTACATAAAAAAACATACCTATTATCACAATCGTGATATACAAATAGTGCACAGTTCAAATCTCAAGCACATTGTTCCTTCGTATAAAAATATTATTTTAAATGGAAGATATTTTGTTTTTCATAAAGAGCTTTTTGAAGTTCTTGAAGAAAGTTCTTATGACTTACAGATATTACAAGGAAGCGAAACTAAAAAATTTGCAGGCATAGTATTAACAAACAAGGAAAATTTCTCGCAAGGAATTTCTATTACAAAAAATGATGGCAATGCCTCAATAAAAACTTCAATAAGAAATTTTAAAGAAAGCTGTTGGCATAAACTGAATTCATATGGGGATCTTAAAGTATATAGAAAAAAAGTAGAAAGGACTATTTTCAAAAAATATGAAAGTACTTTAGGACTTGTATCCCGAAAATTTTCTATTCCCATGACTAAATATTTTTTTCTCAAAATTCGTCTAACTCCAAATACTATTTCGTTTATTGCTCTTCTTTTTAGTGCTTTAGCTGGATTTGCATATTCTCAAGGTGGATATAACAATATGTTAATTGGAGCTTTTCTTGGACTTTTTTCAAGCTGGCTTGATGGATGCGATGGGGAAGTTGCGCGTTATAAGTTTAAATCAACACCTCTAGGCTGCTGGATAGAAACCGTATGTGATTATCTCTATTACGTATTTGTTTTCTTTGGTCTAGGTCTTGGGATTCATCGAATGTATGGGAGGGTTGCATTTGTTCCCACCGTTATTGCAATTTCAGGAATGTTTTTAAGTATGATTCTTTATCTTTACCTGCGAAAAGTCATGGCACCTAAAGATAGACCGGAAGAATTTGGAAGAATTTTTAAAGAAGCAGTAATGACGAATAAAGATAAAGCTATCTTTAAAGTTGCTTTTCTATTGGAAGAATTCATTAAACGGTCAACGCTGCCATATATAATGTTCGCGTTTGCGCTACTGAATCTTAATGATGTTTTATTTATAACTACTTCAATTGGCAGTAATATTACATGGATGCTGACATTAGCAGTGTATACGGCTTTAAGGAATTTGAAAAAAGAAGCAGCTATTGAATTGGTAAATGATTAATTTTTGACCGAGCAGTTTGCAAATCTTTATTATTATCAATTTCAAGCCACCCGACATTACTTAAATCACATATGTTAATTGATTGTGTTTTGGCAAGAGTACTTATAATAAATTCAACATTTTTTGCTTCACCATCATTCATTTTTAAAATAGTATCTAGAGCCTCAAAATAAAAATCTTTCATAGAAAAACTACAATACGTCATTCCTATATAACCACAATCATAATCAATAAGTTGTTTGTCCATAGTACTGACATGTTTTTTACTATCCAACTTTACCTTCATGTCATCTGGCCCAAGCTTTCGATCGAAGTCACATCCAATAGTAATTCCTGATTTTTCTTGTGACATTTTTTTTAGAAGCGCTGCTGGAATAATATGGTCAGCATTTAAAAGTAAAAATTCTTCTTTTATATACTTTTTTGCTGCAAGGATCGTTAAAACACTTCCCTTGAGGTAATCATTATTTTCAATTAATCGTATTTTTTGATATGATCTTGTCTGAAGGAAAGCTTGTAATTTTCCAATTTTATAACCACCAACAATAATAATTTCACTATAGTTAATAGCTTGGAGAGTGGATAAAATATAATCAAGAATAGGTCTACCCTGAATCTCAATAAGAGTTTTTGGTCGACTATTTGTCATGGAACTAATACGAATACCTCGACCAGCTGCTAAAATAACTATCTGCATTTTAATTGCTCTTTAATTCTTTCAAAGCATTGATAATTCGTGTTCCATCTTTTAAATATGGCTTGAAATCCTTGTGTGAAAACAATCCCACTTTCGCAATAAAGTCGATATTATTTGCATATGCATGTTCAGCATCTTTTAAGGAGTCACCGATAAAAATCAGCTCATGAGCATCAAAACCATACTTTTTTTTAATAAAATTAAAATGATCTGTACCCTTGGAAAAACCTTCTCGAAAACCAAGGATATCATCGAAAATAACTTCTTTTTGCGAAATATATTCATTAATAACATTTTGATAGTTGTTGCTCGAAATAATCACTCTTTTTCCCTTTGATCTAAGAAAATTTATAGTCTCGGCTACATCCGGATAAAAATCTTCCTCAAAGTAACGTTCAAGTTTCTTCACTTCGAATACTTCAACGGCCTGACTATTCATTGGGTTTTTAGGGAAAATGATTTCAATTTGCTCACAAAAAGGAAGCCCTGAAGTTGCAATATATTTCGCTTTACCAAACGTATAATCTACTGAATAATGATCTGCAATTATCTGTCCAGCGATATCGGCAAAATTATCCATAGAATCAACGAGCGTACCATCGAAATCAAATACGTAGGCCTTCTTATGATGCATACGACACTGCCTAACATAGGTAAAATTATATGTAAAGCTCGAAACACCTCGTTCAATTTACCAGTGAAAGAATAGCCCTGAGGTCGCCGCAGCCTGGGCATCGGGAGGGATAATTACCACCTCTGCTTTGCGGTTCATTGATTTATACCATAAATATCCACCAACACCAAGGCCTCCTACAATGAGGAGTAAAAGGGTGGTCGCGATTACCTTCTTTTTGCCAAGATTAGCATCATCGTCTTCGGTACGAATTGAATCTGCCCGGGCTTGTGGTTTGGGAAACTTTTTAAATAATTCTTCTTCCGATTGTACATCTTCTGAAAAATGTTCTCTGGTTGCTTCATCACCTTTAGCAACAATAGGTTCCTTGATAACATGGCCATTTTGCATATGCTCGAGAATGGACGCATAGAGTTTATCGATCCCATCTCCAGGGTATTTTAAGTTGTCGCCTAAACTCGTTTTAAATGAACTGGTATATATATCTTTTTCGACATCGTAGAGTTGCACGCGAAGATAAAATGCCCCGCGTTCTTCATTAATCGAAGTCAGCACAATAATGTTCGCACCAACAGTAGTATCTTGGCCAAATTTGCGCAAAAATTCAAACATACTTGTTTTCGAAGTATTATTAGTATCTGCCAAAAGCTGGCGGAAATCATTCGGAAGTAAATTAATTTTCAGGGTGATATTTTCATCATGAGCAACAAATTCGAGCGTCGATCTTTTGTAACCTTCTTTTTCAGCAACAATGCGATGTTTCCCCGAATAAATCTTTGGAATTGAAAGCTTCTTATACTCCTTCGTCTCACCAATAAACCTTCCATTTAAATAGAGAGAAACATCATTTTGATTTGATTCAATGTCGAGCGTAACGGTCGTAAATATGTCCATATCTCTTCTTGCAGAATCTAAGAGCTTCTTAAATTTTGGATTCTCATTAATGCTGCGAGGAATTTTTGGATTGCTATCGAGCTTATACATATCCTTAATTGTGGTGATCGCAAGCACCTGTTCATTGAGGCCGGTGTAATTGAGCGCTCGATAAGCATAGCTATTAATAAGCAGTTCATTGTCTTTAAGCATCTCAATATTATCCATGAGTTTTTGCATCACGCCGCTGAACTTTACTTCAGCCTCTTGGTAATTGGTATTTTCATACAATGTCTTACCATCAGCAAAAAGGACCTCGGCCTCTTTTATTGCGGCTTCTTTCTGAACATCATCTTTTGCATGGAATTTCTTAAGGTACTCATTAATACTTTTATCCGATACAATACTTATAGCTTCTTGAGTATAAAATTTATTTTGCAAAAGCTCGCGAATACGTTTTTTATTTTCTTCAGAAATCTGATCAGAGCTTAAATCAATTATAGCAATATTGGTAAATGACTTTGCATAGAGACGATTACTCATCAACTCAAATTTAACGATACTACTTACGAATGTAATAAGAACAAAATAAATAATAGCTCGAGATAAAATTATACGCATTATTTTATACTAATGTAAAATCAAAGATAGAGTCAATTATGATTGCGTAGCATGGAGAAATTTTCTAGCATTGATGATACAAATGGATTATGTATATTCCTCTATGGCTTTTGGGAATTCACATGTCTTCTTACAAATATACCAAAACATAGAAGGGTTAGTATCATTATCCAAGAAGCGTTGCTCTCGTGTCCACTGTTTAAAAGACCGCAGCCACCTCCATCAACATAGCTTACTTTACTCCTATTATAATAGACATTTGGGTTGCCCTTAACCTCAAATGCCTTTTCGAGTTTTGCTTCTTTTCCATAAGCATTGGCGACAACTACATCATATATGCCAATTTTAACCCCCCGTAAATCAAACAATGAGGTAATCTCACCTCCGTCAACTGAAACTTCTTTTGCGATGACATCTGAAAGCCCATCTTCATGTGGCACGAGTCGTAGCAAACTTGTTTCAGCGAAGTTTTTCCCCCCTTGTGTTGTTAAAACCACAAAACTTGAGTTGTCTCCACTCGCAGGAGTAATTCCATCTATAGTTGGAATAGGAATTTGATCAACATTCTTTGCATACAGATGTTTTAATCCAAGAATGTCATCAACTTCCAGGCTGCGGCCATCGGTAATACCAGGATTTGTGGCATAATACATGGTCGCCGTTCTTATTGATTCATTGTCCTCAAAAGGATCGTTTGATGAATGATCTAACCCAAATAAATGTCCAATTTCATGAGTAGTAGTATTTTGAACATCAACCATGAGCGTTTCAGCATCAGCATCGATATGTGCCCATTTAAAATATTCTCCATTTAAAAGAATATCAGCATCAAGAATTTTGCCATTTTTTAAATCAAAGCTCGATATGGTTACTGCTAAAGCGCCGCGAGGTGGATGAAAATCTAAAGACGTCCAACCTTGCTCAACCCAAAAAATTACATTCTTTTTATCAATTTTTGTTTCGGCAATTGAAGTGAGCCCTTCGTACACAACGTTTAGATTAGTGCCTGCCACATCCTGCCATGTTTTAAATGAATTATTGATAATATCAAATTCAGAAATAGCCTCTCCGTTTGAATCAAATCCATTTACAAAATCATCTGATCCTCGTTCATTAATATAATATTCAACTTCATTATCTTGCCATTTAAGGCTTTTGCCTTCAGAAGAAATAATAGAAAATGAGAACGCACTTGTAGAAACTAATAAAACACAATGAATTATGGCTACATAATATTTCATTTTTTATTCCACTCTTGTTGTATTTGTTTCTTAAAGGTTTCTAAATGAAACTGACTATTTTCTGTCATCTGCTTGAACTGTTGTTCTTTGGATAATTCTATTCCCTGAGAAAAATAATCAATGAGGGATTCATTAAAGATAAGTTTAGTACCTTCATAGTTGATAATATCGTACTTTCCAGCAACAAAATCAGTTATTTCAAAGGCATCATAAAAATGACTCTCTTTTAGAAAGAACAGAGCTTCTTCACTTGGTTTAATCGTAGGCGCTATTGAGTAATACTGCCCTATATCGCCATAAACTCCACCAGGAACTACTACAGTGATCTCTTGAGTGGAAAGAGAATCAACAATATCATCTTTAATCTGTACTCTATAAGCTGTATAAATTTTATCATTATCAGAAAATGATTTTTGATCGAGTACTTCTCCGACAACTACGGCTTGCGATTCTTGAATCAGATCAGAAAAACTGCTGAGAACGCCCGTCGCGGAAAGAAAATTTTCTGTACTTAAAAATAGTGCTAATGAAATCAAAAAAGAAATAATTCGCGTATTCATCTTAACTCCTCCCCTAATTTAGGATTACAAGATGCCTACTATTGATTATAGCACATTACAATCTATTATGCAATAGGCAATAAAACATTAATAAATAAAAGATGTTACACTAATTTCCCCCACAAATGGTCTATCTGTTTTGTTTCTTCGGAACTACACAGGTATGCGAAGTTATGGAGTTGCGGGATGATTTATTGACCTTTTTAAAAAATATGTGTTAGATCCATCTACCATGAATAACGTTATCACACGCTTTGCTCCAAGCCCTACGGGCAACTTACATATCGGAGGAGTTCGGACAGCCCTGTATAATTATCTCATCGCAAAAAAATATCATGGCAAATTTTTATTACGTATTGAAGATACAGACCGGGAACGCTCAAAAGAAGAATATGTTCAGGATATTCTGCAATCACTTCAATGGCTGAATATCACCTGGGATCAGCTTGTTTTTCAATCACAGCGCAGCGATCTGTACATTAACCACCTGAAAATATTAGAAGAAAAAGGATCTGTTTATAAATGCTTCTGCGAGAAAGATCGCCTCGAAGCGCTCAGAAAAGATCAAATGGAAAAAAAACTTCCGATAAAATATGATAAAAAATGTCTTCTTAATCCTGCGCCAAATCATGGATCATTTGTGTACAGACTTAAAAATGAAAGACACGAAAAGATCATTATTAAAGATAATGTGCTGGGAGAAGTTACCTTTGATCCTAAAGAATTCGATGATCTTATTATCCGACGAAGCGATGGGACATTTACGTATAATTATGTTGTTGTCATAGATGATATTGACCTTAAGATTACTCATGTAATCCGTGGCGTTGATCATCTAAATAACACGGCAAAACAAATTTTGCTCTATGAAGCTCTTGGAAAATCACTCCCAGAATTTGCTCATATTCCTTTAATTATGGGAAGCGATGGTAAACGTCTCAGTAAACGCCATGGAGCTGCAAGTCTTTTAGAATATAAAACCGCAGGATTTCTTCCGGAAGCTTTGAATAATTTTCTTGCCCGTATTGGGTGGGGATACAAAGACGAAGAAATTTTTACACTCGATGAATTACTACAAAAATTTGAACTTAATTCTATCAATCCATCACATGGAATATTTAATTACGAAAAACTTTTATGGCTTAATGGACATTACTTAAGCAAAAAAAATCCCGCGGAAATTATTTCATTAATTAAAGAACAACTCGGTGTTGCGATTGGCGATGTCCCCGCATCTTTAATTGAACTTATAAAGCCTCGCAGTAAAACATTACAGGAGTTGTATGATCAGCTTCTTTTTTATGTTAATGATGAAATCACCATACAAGATGATGCCAAAAAAATGATACCACCTGAAATGATAAAACCCGCGCAGGATTTAATTGAAGAATTTAAAGCAAATTCAGAATGGAATAAACAAATGCTGGAGCAGTCATTTCAAAAAGTCATTACGAAACATTCTCTTAAATTAGTACAGCTTGCACAATTTGTTCGAGCAGCCGTTACCGGGAAAAAAGCGAGCCCCGGAATATTTGAAATTATTGAAATCCTCGGAAAAGATCGAACGATCAGAAGAATAGAATCAGCAACTCACTTTGGCATGGAGTAAACGTGGAGAAGCAAGCGGTACAAAACCTTATACAAAAATCAAAAGCAGATTTTACAGAAGTTCGTATACAAGATAAAGCTTATACTATTATTTCGTATAAGGGAAAAGATCTCGAGCATATTCAAAGCCTTCGCGACATTGGTGGAATTGTAAGGACACTCGTTGCTGGAGCGTGGGCAGTATCAACGTTTAATAATCTCAATGATCTTGAAAAAGAAATTGAAAAGGCAACGAAAAATGCTCGCACGATTGCACATAACGTACCTGAAGACAAAAAAGTGAGTTTAAAAGAAGTTCCACCGGTTATTGATGAGGTAAAAACAATTTTAGATAAAGATTTTAGAATTGTTCCATTGCAAGAAAAAAAAGAATTAGTAGAAAAATACAATGACATTATCTTACGAAATAAGCATATCGCTTCGACAACAACACATTATCGCGATGAATTTTCACACATATATTACTGCAACTCTGAAGGAACATATATCCATGAAGAACGGCCCGATGCACGTATTAGATTTGTTGCTACCGCTAAAAATGCCCAAAATATTCAACGCGCGTTAGGTGGCGTTGCAACGTCACGAGGATTTCGTCCATTAGAAACACTTGAACAAGAAGCGCATGAAACTGCACAACGTGCAGCGATGCTGCTTCATGCACAACCTCCTAAAGGCGGAGAATATACGGTGATTCTTGATCCTATCCTTGCGGGAACATTCATTCATGAAGCATTTGGACATTTTAGTGAAGCTGACCATATATCTGAAAACAAAAAATTAAAAGATGTTATGCAATTGGGAAGAAGCATTGCGGTTCCTGCCTTAAATGTAATTGATGATGGCTCGAGAGAAGGTTTACGAGGAACTCATAAATATGATGATGAAGGCGTAAAAACAAAAAAGAATTATTTAATTCATAATGGAAAGCTTGTGGGAAGACTGCATTCACGTCAAACTGCCGCAAAAATGAATGAAGCAGTCACGGGCAATGCACGAGCACTGAGCTATCATTATGAGCCTATTGTTCGCATGACAAATACCTATATTGATCGAGGGGAAGCTTCATTTGAAGATTTGCTGAAATCAACGAAACGTGGAATTTATGCAAAGAGTTTTTTTGGCGGTAATACCGCATTTGAGCTTTTCACCTTTAGTTCTGAATATGCATTTATGATTGAAGATGGAAAAATAACAACTCCCCTGTGCGATGTAGTTTTAAGTGGAAATCTTTTTAAAACCTTACAAAATATTGAATTAATTGCGAACGATCTTGGATGGGAAGAAAACGGAGGATGCGGCAAAATGGGACAAGTGGGTTTGCCTACTCCGACAGGAAGTCCTCATATTAAAATTAATAATGTTATTGTTGGTGGATAAAACAAATTATGAAAGAAAAACTTGTAGATATCCTCACTAAAACCTTTAGAGAATGGGAATTATTTTCTATTAGAAAAGAAAAAAGGCCTATTCAATTTGCTTCTGGCGCGTGTACGATGATTAAAGAATCAGTTACTGAAGGCTTTGCCATCCGGGTTATTGATAAAGGGAAAATAGGATTTTTTGCTTCTACTTCATTACATAATATTCCAGAAATTATTGAACAATTAAAAACAAATTTGGTTTTTGGAAAAGAAGGCGCATTCGAGTTTACCGATAATTATACTGCCGATAATCGTATACAGACGTATGATCCAGCGATTGAAAATCTTTCAAATGAAAAGATAATCTTTCAAGGACAAGAAGTAGTCAATAAGATCGCTGAGTATAATTCTGATATTGATATCAATGTATATCTTGAAGCTGAGACGAACGATATACATCTTCTTAATTCTCGTGGACTAAATCTGAGTGAAAAAAAATCTCTTTATTCATGTGTCATAGAAGGAACTCTTTCTGATCAAGGAGAAATTATTAATGTCTATAAAGGCGGAGCAAGCGGAGCATATGATCTAGCAATCATGGAAATCGCTCGAGAAATAATATTTGTTTTCGAGTATTCCAAAAAGAAAGTTCGCCTCGATAGAAATAATACAAAAGTGCCAATAATTTTTCATCCGGATGCAATTGATGTATTATTTTTGCCGATATTCCATGCATTCAATGGACATAATATGTATTTAGGAACTTCTCCATTACTTGGAAAAGAAGGTCTTCAAGAATTTAGCACACATTTAACAATTACGGAAAGTCCTCAAACCCATCATGCAACCTTCTCGCGTAATTTTGATGATGAAGGTATTGCGATACGCGAGAAATATCTTGTAAAAAATGGCAGAATCAATGAATTCTTGTATGATTTAAATACCGCACATAACATGAATACAACAGTAACAGGGAATGGCTTTCGATCAAATGCCTCAAGTCCGAATATGTTCATGGAGCCAACGATTAATACCACTGGCTTATCAGTTAAAGAAGGCACGATCAAAAATGACGATATAATTAAAAATACCAAACGTGGCATTATCATTTATTCTTTATTAGGCGTAGGACAGGGAAATATCATTAACGGTAATTTTTCAAATAATATTCAGATAGGATTTTATATTGAAAATGGAGAAATTGTAGGACGCGTAAAAGACATAATGATTGCAGGCAATAGCTTTGAATGTTTCAAAAATATTGATTGCATCGGAAATAAACGATTCCATGAAAAAGAAACGCTCAGCACGCCATATATGCAGTTTTCGAATATTAACGTAGTTTGTTAGGAAATCAAAAGGTGGGGACCGACTCATAAATGTGAATTAAGGCTAGCCATGTTTGGTAGGAGCCATCGTCGACAGGGCTAACAAATGCCCCCTACTAAATGTATCCATATGTCGGTCCCCACCTTTTGATTTGATATATATGAAGAACAAAGCAATATATGCAGGTAGTTTTGATCCAATCACGAATGGACATATTGATGTTATCGAACGAGGCTCGAAACTCTTTTCAGAACTCATTATTGGAATTGGCAACAATATCAACAAAAAATATTTTTTTTCATTTGAAGAGCGGCTTCAATTAGTCAAAAAAGCCTGCAAGCATCTCGATGTGACAATATTGCAATTCAATGGATTACTTATCGACTTTGCTCGGGAACACACATGTAAAGTTATCTTACGTGGCTTGCGGCTTTTAACAGACTTTGATTACGAGTTTCAAATAGGCCTTGCAAATATGAATATGAACTCGGACATAGAAACAATTTTTCTACTTACGCATCCTAATAATATCTTTATCAGTTCAAGTATGGTAAAAGAAATTGTTCTAGCCGGCGGGGATGTATCAAATTATGTTCCAAAAGTTGTAGAAAAAGTGTTGAAAGAGAAGATAAAAAATAATACGACTAACAATGTCGAGATGAAAAGCAACACAGGTATATGAAGTTCTTATTTTGTAGACGCGCCCGGCCCGATTCGAACGGGCGACCTACAACTTAGAAGGCTGTTGCTCTATCCAGCTGAGCTACGGGCGCAGAGATAAGATGGATGCTATAGTCTATCACCACTTATAAATCAAATGCAAATAACACTCTATTATTACGGCAAAATTAAACAGAGATATCTTACCGAGGGTATATATGAATACAAAGAAAAAATTAGTCACTTTGTACCTCTAGCAATAAAAGAAATTAAAGATAACCCAAAACTTCTTTCAAAAGAACAAAAATTGATCAAACTTCCGATTGATGAAAAAACTTTAAGTTCATCATTATTGATTACACTTCATGAAAGAGGCAAAAATTTTGACTCACAACAATTTGCCGCTTTTATACAAAATGCTCATCAAAGAGATTTAACATTTCTGATTGGACCACCTGCAGGAATAGAAGATAAAACTATTCATCATGCTCATCTTACTCTTTCACTATCGAAAATGACCTTCAACCACGAGCATGTAATTTTGATTTTACTCGAACAACTCTATCGGGCCTATACCATTATCAACAAATTTCCCTATCATAAGTAGTATAGCGCCTCAATCTTGAGACATTGGTGTCCCAACGAAACTACATCTTTATAGTTAAACGTCTATAACCTATTATAATCATTAGCGTAAAAAAGATTATTCCTTGGCATGAAGTTTGCATATTTGAAAATTGAGATTAATTAATTGACTTAACATTTATGTTATTAGTAAGTAGATACATTATAATGTGTTGTTTAATTTTTTGTTAAATAATGACTGTGATATCCATGAAACATAGTAAAATTACTCTTTCACTTTTTTTTATCCTGTTTATTGTATTTACAATATCAAACTGCAAAACGAGCAGCAAAGAAAAAAAGAAAAAACCAAAAAACCAAATTGTCGCCGCTCAAATAAAAAATATTCAAGGAACACCTAGTGATAAAGACAAAGATGGAATTGAAGATAGTAAAGATAATTGCCCTGATATAGCCAATGCCAATCAAAAAGACGAAGACAAAGACGGTACAGGCGATGCCTGTGATGAGGCTGCCAAGGCTCAACAAGAAAAGCCACCAATACAAGACTCAGATAAAGATGGAATTGCAGATACTGAAGATAAATGTCCCCAAGATACAACTAATCAATGCGGATGCGATCTCGATAATGATGGGATAAATAATTCTGGCAAAGATAAAGAAGGAAAAGAGTGTGAAAAATCACAAGGCAAAGATTTTGATAATTGCCCGAATAAATCAAATGCTGATCAAAAAGATGATGATAACGACGGATTTGGTAACGTATGTGATACCTGCCCAAACAAAATTAATAAAGATCAAAATCCTCCTGAAAAAGATTGCCCCAAGGATGATAAAGATGCTGATGGAATTCTAGACAAGGATGACAATTGTCCTGATCAGCCAAATCCAGGACAAGAAAATGGAGATCTCGATAAAAAAGACGCATTTGGAGATGCTTGTGATAAATGTCCTAAAAGTTTTAATACCGACAATACGTCAGATAAAGAATGTAATTGTGATCACGATGGTGATGGCGTAAACAATTCGGGGAAAGATAAAGAAGGAAAAGACTGCCAAAAATCAAAAGACAAAGATTTCGATAATTGCCCTTTAATAGCAAATCTTGATCAAAAGAATTTCGATCAAGATGATAAAGGTGGAGATGTTTGTGATCCAGATGATGATAATGACGAAGTAAATGATGAGACAGATAATTGTCATTTTACTCCTAATAAAGATCAACATGATATTGATACAGATAAAATTGGTGATCTTTGCGATTGTGATGCTGATGGGGATGGACTCAGTAATAAAGGGAAAGATGCCAATAATGATAAAGACTGCCCTCAGACAACAAAAGGTGGAGTCGTTTATCCTTATGATAATTGTCCTCTAATAGCAAACCCAGACCAGGCTGATTATGATAAAGATGGATTTGGAGATGTTTGTGATAATTGCAAATCAGTTTATAATGAAAACCAAAAAAACCAAGATAATGATGAACTAGGAGATCGCTGTGATCCGGATAGTAACGAAATAAATACTCGTGTTTCACTCTTTACCAGTTACGAAAATTTTATGAGTGATCCACTGACTTTGAAAGAAATAAAATTTTTGCCAAAGACACTATACACCAATGGATTTTTAAAAGAAAAAAAGACTTTTGAAACTTTAAAGGATAGAAAACTTAAATTATTTATCCAATTCGAACTTACCGTAGAAGATAGCAACCCAGAAAAAAAATTAGCTCTATTCCTTGGACTAATCTCAGACAAAGATGAAAAGCCATTAGGTATTACTCAAGGTAAACGATTAACGGATGATGAACTCAAGCTTATTAATTCAGCCAGTGTTATCTATGAAGCAGCCATTGCATTTGATCTACCGAAAGATCATTCACAATTTGGAAAATATATTTTTGTCGTTGGAAAAATTAAAGGTGGCAAAGATATTTCGTATCGTTTTGTAAGAAAAAAAGAGTAGTTAACCATTGTCGTTACTTTGGTGATACAATAGAAAACTTTCCCTATCCCTCGTAATCTTCTAACTTATATTCTTGAATTTTATAGATAAGCGCCCGGTGGCTAATTTCAAGTATCTTTGCGGCTTGTGTTCGATTGCCTTGGGTTTTTGCTAGAGCTCTCTTGATG
>JAHFAK010000034.1:6944-18124 GCA_023250585.1 Deltaproteobacteria bacterium | reverse complement strand
CAATCAATGGTTCATGTAATTCGGCAATGATAACATTTCGATCCGTGACAAAGATTCGTTTACCTAACTGAACTTCTCGTAAATAGAGACTTAAGTTATCTTTCAACTCTTTAACACCAACCGTTTTTAATGTTGTCCGCATATATTTAATATAGCTACTTATAGCTACTTTGTCAAACCTTTGGTATTGCTACCGCTAGTGTAAGGGTAATTGTGTAAAATTACTTGCACTAACTACTGTTCATATGTCGGTCCCCACCATTTGCATTTGCATTGAAAAATCACAAAAAGGCAATCGTGATATTACTCCATGGATCTCCTGGTTTTTAGGATGCTTGATACGATCAATTGAAAAATCTGAAACAATTATTGATAAGATTTTAACAAAAGCACGGTTTTGGCAAAAACATAGTCAAACCATCATGAATGAGCGGCAGAAAAAAGTAGTAAATAAACTCTTAGATACCGGCATTGGACAATTTGAAGGCAGCTTAACAACAAAAAAATATGTTTCTCTAACCAAAACCAGTCGTGCTACTGCATTTCGTGAAATTTCTGATCTCGTTGGCAAAAAAGTTTTAACTCAAGATCCCCACAGTAAAGGCCGGAATGTTCGGTATGACTTAGATTGGTAAAGTCAGTTTCAAAAAATGCCTGTTCCCTTTCGGTCGATTTCGTGAATGGCACCTAGTTTCCCAAACATGGATGGCAACTTGTTCCTTCTTTCTTCCCTCCTAAGAGTACATTTAATAGGGAACACCAAGAGGCAAAATTGACGGATCCGCATCCCATAGAGAAGGCCCTTCTCTAACATAGTTTTCGTATATATACAGGTCCTCATGTGGGACAAATGTTTCATCTCCCCAATAATTTCTTAGTCTTAGAGAATCGCCTGATTCAAGAACTTTATGAGGATCTAACGCCGAAAAGTCATCAAAAATATTCGTAAATATACTACCAGGAATACGGGGTTCTCCAGGCATTATTCTCATACTGATTCCATAAACCTTTCCTTTAAAAGGATAATATACCGTAGCATCTGGAAGATTGAATGTTATCGGTTCTGGAGCTAATTTCGGCTTTTTTCTTGTAGCTAGATATAATCTCCATCTAATGCCATCATTCCTAATTGCTCTTAATTTTGATGCGATCTCGTATCTTTTTCGGCAAAGCCAATTTGGATCTGGAGGTTGTGTTATATCAAGAATTCTTTCTCCATAGCGGCCCTTTTTAGTAATGCCTCCTCCCGTCCAAGGAATTAATGCTCCCCCGCTTTCCCCCATAATAATTCTTCCAATCCTCCCCATAGGCAATTTATTTGCAATCCATCCGAAGGCTTTGCCGGCATACGGTAGTGCGGCGATAATAGCTTGTTCAACGAGTTCAGTACCAATGGCTTCATATTCTACGGGATGTCCAAAGCGATCAAGATGACCACGATTCAAGAATCCACCCCAGCGAGTTTCGAATTGAAGAGTTCCTGCAAAGACATACGGGCTTGCAGGTCCTCCGCGGAGTGGTTCAAGAAAGCGTCGCTCTTGTGGATCATAATCAGCACCACCAAAGTTTATTAAGCGAGTCTGGGGATCATATAATCCTCCTCCATAACCAAATGGCTGACTCCACTCACTCGGTTGACATCCACGCACTGTCCTCACATATATCTCAGAACCATCGCTGTTATATTTTGAATGACATATCTCACTACCATCTGCAGTATATTCTACATGCTCAAGCATATTTCCCCAATGATCGTATCTCAGTGTTTGCCGTGTCTTCCCATCTTCATCGATTGCCATGCGAACGCTATGGCGTCCTATATCTGAGATCAAGCGAAGTTTTTTCTTATTTGTACCACTACTATTTTTAGGAATAACATAGTCGGGATGTGAGCCATCTGTTCCCCATACATATACTTCTGACACATACCCATTAGCATCGAGCTTTGCTACAGGTGCTCCACCTGCATAAAGATACGCTTCTGCAAATTCATCATTGATGGTCTTTTTAATTCGATTTCCTATCCCATCATAGATATATCGAATTACATTAGTATTTGGTAATGTGACCTTGCGGAGATGCCCTGCTTCATCATATTCATAATTCGTTGTTCCTTGAGCATTGGTCTTAGAAGCTACTTCTCCGTTGAGTGTTTTATCAAACTTCATAGTCTTAAATTCTTTAATCTCACTGCGATCACTATACAAGCCTACTTCCCCGCCATTAACAAATTTAATATTTCCCGCTGGATCGTATTTCAGTGTTTCATCCTGTGAGTTATCGGTAGCGTCTATTGTCTTTACGGGCCCTGAAGCATAGTATCCATATTGTGAGGAAGCACTAAACTGAGGTCCATTTAATGGTGGTTGTAACCACTCAGATTCTCCGGTTACACGCTTCTCAAGATCTTGGCGAGCAATAGAGGTTTCATATACAGCTACCCCCGCAGCATAAACTTTTGTTTTATTATTCAATCCATCCGTATCATAGCAATGCAGGGTTACTACCTGGCCTAAAGTTGTTTTGGTAATTTTCCATGAATCGGTAGAAATTCCTCCACAGTAGGTCTTATCATCCTCAGCCGCTGCTTCAATAATAAGACCATAAGTACCACCAGCCTTTGTCATTACCCCGGTTTTAACGGAATCGACGGAATCGTATGTATACTGTATAGTATCACTTCTATTTCCTGCACTCTCAATAGCCAAAAGATTAACTTGATGCGTACCCCTATCATTATAGATATGAACTGCTCCAGTGACTGATCCGGACAAATTCATACTCACGTCAAAGGGGCTATCGCCGATCTGTTCAAGGGTTATCTTGGACTTATCATATGACGATGAAATCGTCGTTAATCGTTTCTTTGCATCATCATATCCATAATCAATATCAGTATCATAGTCGTGTGTAGCTCCTCCTCTAAACTGAATCGTTGACACTATATTTTCTTGGTTTAACCCACCATAAATGTATGAGATTGTTCCTGTGTCCTGTGTTGTGATAGAGGCTATGCCGCCATTTGGATATGCAACAACAGTATTTAAACTCATGTCTTGCCCAGAATCTTTATCTTTAAATCTAAGTTCATATTTCTCTGTATCGTTCTCAAATACTGGCCCTAACCAATTATAGAGGTGATTTTCTTCTATATAACCCTTAATACTTCCACTCGGAGGATTATAGTCAAGATTCATTGATAAGCCAGGTGCCCCATCTTCGGATGGTGAGACAAATCCATATTGAAGCCTTCCATTAAGATCGAATCTATTCGTATTATAAGAACTTACTGAATCATACACTGAAAGCGGCAGTCCATTACTATAGGTATAGTTGAGACTCCGTGTTCCCTGGGCTAACTTTTTAACCCGATCGTCTTTTGGATAATACTCAACCGTAAGAGGATCCTTATAACGCGGATTCGTAAGTTGCATTGCTCTACCAAAGCTATCAAGCGTTATTTTAAATGCGGTGTTGGTCGAATCTGGCTGATTGAATACAACTTCTTTGGTCGTAGGATTATACGAACCAAAGAAGTTTTTTTTGTCTGGAGTTGTTATTGAAGCCGTTACAAGGTTATCTAACGTAAATGGATTATTCGGGTCTTTAAGCTGGGCGGATAAAAACATCTCCCATGGATAGGTGGTAACAGAACCATCATCTCCATAAATCGTAACAACAACCTTCCTTCCATAAGGATCCTGCATTCCCCATATAGGATCAGCTGCTAAATCTACCTGTACCTTTTGTTTATTTGTACCATTGAGTGATGTGGTACATTCTTTATACAATTCATCTTTGGTACACTCAACTTTAAATCCAAGAGGATCAGTCACTTTTCGAATAATACTCGTCCCATCTTTTGCATAATAAAACACATAGGTTTGACCATCTTGATTCGTAACATTGAACGTATGTGGGTCATTCGAATCAACACCTATACTCCACGATGCTTTTCCCGGATCGTAGGCAGAAGTGATCTTTCCACTGGTGGAATCATAGGTGAATGGCCCTGATGATTCTTTATCTCCTTGCTCTCCTTTGTACGTTTCTAAAAGCCCCTTCTCACCTAATCCAAGCGTAATAAATTCTCCTGTGGGAGCCTTTAATTGGGTTATATATCCCGTTGATGAATCAACATCTGGAGTCGTTATTCTTTCCCAGCGACTGTGAAATTCAGTGGGAATACCATCAGAATCTCGTTTAATAGTGAGTATCGGCTCTTCATATTGATCAAAAACCGTATCTAAAAGATTAACCGTCACCGTCTTTCCGTTAGTATCTTTGACATCATAGGGCTTATAGCTAAAGCTATACAGAGTATTACCCAGTCGATCAAGAGTTCCCATGTGTTGTCCCGAACCAGGATCAAATGCATACACAAAACCAAGATCTTCATCAGTAATGAATATAAAATCATCATTTTTAAATACCGTGCTTCCGCTGACCTTTCGTATGCGATGAGCATAACGATCTGCTATATATAAATTGCCAGAACTATCATAGGCAATTCCTCCACCGTAATTACAATTGAGTTGGCCTTCCTGAGCTAGACCCTCATCCCCACATTCGTCAGTAGCATAAGGATTACAACAACAGTCATCGCAATAGTACATATCACCATTACACGTATCCCCGGTAAGACAATCGATTCCTTGTCCGGTAACATGAACTTTCTTCCCATCAGGACCGATGTTATATACCATTAAATTATGATCTTCATAGCTGTAAATGGAGAGCTTCCCATTGTTTGCTAAACTTCCCGGGCTAAAACCGTTTTTTTGTTTACAGTCTTCGGGGTTAGTTGTTTTATCGCAACTATAATAATCCTGGTCTCCAGCTTCGACATTAATATGTCCATTGATTATTTTAAAAATTGCATCTTCAGGCTCCACAAGCCTTACGGAATTTAAACGTCCAAAGTTAAATAATACCTCACCATCATTTGAAAAACCTAAAACAAAAGGAACAGCATTGCCACCAGATTCATAATGAAGTGTTCCCTTATATTTTGTAGTGCAATCAAAGCTACACACCGTATACGAATAGCTATAACCACCATATGTCGTACTCAGATAGAGATCACCTACATGACAATAGATATCGCTATAACTACTAGTACTTGCCACATCACCTAAATTCACATTCAATGCTGAAACAACTCCATCTTCTTGGTACTGGCGATAATCGTTACTGTCAGTTGGCTGTACTTTAAGGGGCTGGCATCCATCTTTTGCATTTGATGTGCAGCCTAAAATCGTTTCGATCTTGCCTGATGGAGGCTCAACCTTACTGATAAAATTGCTTGTTACTACATAGTTAAAGTAATCAGGCACATCTCCTTCTCCAGATCCTGGCCAATCACTTACACATTCCTCATTATATTTCCCTACCTGTATCGGTGTGTGAGCCGGACAATTACCCTGTTTTCCTGAAGAATATTTTGTTTCAGTTAAGAGAAGATTTTGTTGGGTAAAATAGACATTACCATCAGCATCTACACGAATATGAGATGCTCCACCAAGTGCTCGTCTTGTAGCGGCAGTTGTCGTATCTCCATGATTGTAAGTTCCTCGGTATCCATTACCAGCTATTGTTTTAATACTACCGCCAGGTGTAATCGCTCGTACCAGACCATAATTCTCATCAGTATAATAGATGGTGACCTGATCATTCTCTTCATAGATAGCCATGCTCGAGGGAGCCATTGCTGTAGTAAGTGCTTCTTGTCCTTCATCCACAGGAAGACTTTGTTCACCAACCTGAGCACATACCAGGTTGTCATGCCCTGAATGGGTTATCTCATCCTTACACTCAGGGTTATCCCATTCCGGAGGCCTTTCACCATTACCTCCAATGGTCTTAATAATTTGATCGCCTAAGCTATTCGTATACACCTTTCGAATACGCCGCGCACCGTAATCCAAAATATAAATACTTCCTTTACTATCAACCGCAACATCGGTTGGGTACGAAAGCGTTGCATCAGTTGCAAGACCCATATCCCCATTGTCACTCCCATATTGTTCTTGATCACCTGTCCCTGCTACGGTTGTAATAATGCCGTTATTGATCTCGCGTTGTCTCCCATCTCCATAATACAAAATACCTGCGGCCTGATCATAGAAGTGATGTACATCGAGTTCAAGCCCAGCAAGAAAAGCACCGCTACCTTGGGGGTTCGTTGCTTCATAATTACTGACGGCACCTTTATAATACGTCTGAAAATCTTCAACCTGAAAAATATCACCACTGATTATATCAAGAGAATTCGTATGCTCTCCAAAATGTATTTCATGCGCAGGATCTGGTTTTATCAATGTTATCTCATGTGTTTGAGGCACACGTATCTTTATATCATGGGTCCCATTTTGTACTCGACCATAGGGATCCAACCCATTCCACGTGACTGTTGAACCTAGTCGCGCATCTATTTCATTTCCATTCACTTCAATGGTAACTTTTTTGCCTGCCTGACTCGTTCGAGATATTCCACTCCTTGTCCGAGCTGTTCCCGTATCATCAGTAATTCCCGTATAAGGTCCATTACTCGTATCAATCGTAGTATCTTCAGTATATCCCTTTTGCCGACCGCTGTGATACGTTAAACAAAAAGGCGTATCAATGATTCCTAAGCATGGAATACGAATGGTCTGATTTTCTATGTCAACCAGTGTATCTCGTAAACTCACATAATCCGGATCAGAAACAAATCCTAATGGCTCAGTCGAAGATTGAGATGATGATAAACTGTAAGGATTGTCATTGTTCATCTCCTCTTTATATGGAAAGGTTATCTCATAGGTACTCATATGAGACAGAGACACTGTCAAATAACTTTCTCCTTCTTTGATAACCCGATTCAATGCTTTTTTTATGCGAATAACCTCTCCGGATTTTTCTCCAATCCACCTATACGTTACCGGATCTACTGATCCTAAAGGCACTTTTATTCCATCTTCAATCCGGTGATTATTTGCTATATAAAGCGATACAGGCTTGCTCAACTCTAAACGTCTGCCGTGTAATTCCTCAAGTTCGCGTACTTTAAAATCTACACCATAGTAATGATAGCTGTACTTTGGTAAAATCAAAGGCAGTGCATGGGCATTTACAAGACTCGTTATCCCAAGATGAAGCGTCTTCTGTTCCTGTGTCTTCCCATTTTCTAATACAACATACGCTTGGGTTCCTGCTTCTATAACAAGGAGAGAGTTCGTGCCTTGTACTTGAGGCCCCTCTACAATAATAGGAGCTTTATTCGGTAAGCTTATCCTTGTTTCCTGTTCATTCTGTTTCGTTACATAGAGATCATGCATGATATGAAAAGTCTTCACTGGCATGGTCGTTGCATTACGGACAATAGAAATAAATCCATCTTTCGCAAACTCAATGCGGAGGGGGCCTCCTCCATTACACACATAGTCAAACCACCCATCGCCTCGAGTCCATGTAATTCCGCATTCCTCATGATCAAGCGCTCGTACCCGTACTCCAGGTAAAACATTTCCCGATGCATCTCGTACTTTTCCGCGTAACACTATTGCCCGGTCTGCCCTGAGTGTCTTTCGTGGAGTTTTATCATCTTTGCCTTCATCGTCGCCATCTCTCTCGTCTTTTCGAAAAGCTTCGGTACTTACTCCCTGTTGAATACCTTTGGTAACCAAGAACGATACTGAATCTAAGAACTGCGTATCTTCTATCACTCCTCCTGCTTTGCCCGTCATTGTCTGAATACCTACCGCAACTTCCGCAGGATCTACAGGAACAAACTCCTTCTCCAACAGCTCCTCGTACCGGTCATTTCCTCCTCCGCATCCACCTCTGCCGAGAATTCCAAATGAGGCTATAACTACTCCTACTATAAAGGAGACAAGAATACTTCGTGACCATTTCTTAAAAATGTGAATTTTCATATGTTCCTCTATAAAACAAGGTAATAATAACTCACCTTTTATTATACCATATCAGATGATTACTATCAATAGACTGATTGGGAAAGGTGGAAAGGGGTGGAAAGGTGAACGTCAACAATCCGTCAAAAGGCTCCGGTCACATTGAAAGCGTCAGTCATCTTTTCTTTTTCTCCTGAATTTCAAGGGATAAAAATCAATATATTGGAATGAAGAAACTCAAAAGCTCTCACAGGGTCATATACTGTTTTGGGACTAATTAATGGAGCAATGTCATTTAAAAAGTTTTTGTCTGAAAGTTTTTCTCCTAAATTTTTTACCATCATTTTATTGCTGATCTTTTTTCCGTTTGTTTCAATATACTTTATAAAAAGATGCGCTACGTTTTTATAGTTAGGCTTAAATTCCTGACTTTTCCACAAATCAAAGAGGTCTCTTCCTTTTCTTCTTTGATACAGTGCTCGTAATTTTGTTGCAAGGAGTTCTTCCTTTGAAAATGTCACAACATCAGCTTCTCCATTTCGCCATAATGAACGCAAGGTTAGTCTTTCTTTCCTATAGCCTTCAAAACATCTATGCTCTCGTGTATTTATTTCTATTTTAATTTTTTGTTTTTGATGAGGATTGCTTTCAGCTTCAAAGAAATAATTTAGTTTAAAACTCCCTTTCTTTACTTCCCATTCTGGATCGTGTGGAATTATTTCTTTCAAAACTTTCCGAAGCCGATCTCCGGTTGGTCCAATCTTTTCTGGATTTATTTGAACAAAATCTAAATCTTCACTATACCGTAGAGGCACCTTCCATATAAGTTTGTTAAGACAGGTGCCTCCTCGAAATGCAAGTTTTTCTGATAAGAACGGATCGCTATAGATCACCTGAATCATAGCATGGAGTATTAAATCTTGTTCAATCTGGGAATCCAGTCGCCAAGGAACGTTTTGTCTCCATCCAATAATTGCATTTTGGTTAATCATGAGTCTATCTCGATGTTACTATTTTTTACAACTTTCCATAAGGAATGTACGTGCCCTTTTTTAGGATGAGTTGGTGTTAAAGCTATTGGTGATAATTTTTTCCCCCGAGCCCAATTTTCTAAAACTGAAATTATATTTTTATGTACTTGATAATATTCCATTATAAATCCTAACTTTTGAATACTTGATGGATGAGCATAATAGGTAATAATTTTTTCCAAATCTTTTTCATTAAATCTATCCTTGAGATTATAAATAACCTGACAAACATTTCTAAATCCCGCGCATGTAAATTCAAAATAAAAAATATCTAATGCCGTAAGTTCTGGTGACGACAAAGCAACATGTCCATCGGTAGTTTTTTCTAAGTTTATTCCTATTGTTGGAAATGACTTTTGTACATGAAATGATAGCGCTAAATCTTTTGCTTTTCTGAACTTTAACTGTTTTGGAATGACTATTTGTAAAACCTGAGGTTTTTGCTCACATGCGCCATAGTAATCAGCAGCTGATAAGAGACCAACATAGTATGCACTCTGTCTATATCTCATTAAAGAATCAATTATCGGAAATGGATGAATTCCCCACGTACGTTCTGAAGGATGCCATAGAGAATAGAGTCCTTTTGTTAATGAAATAATTCTCTTTTTTCGACCTAAATTTCCTACTATTGCAAGAACATTATTTCTACTCGTATGTAAAAATCCACGAGCGTCTTCAATGGTGAATGTTTGCATTCCATGTGCTTCTAAGCTTTCAAGTAAATAGAGGCCTTTATTTCTTATATATTCCATAAAATATTCTAATTATACATATTGGGATATATTAGAAATAAACGCCTCTATTGTCAAGCAAGAAAATTAGTCCTAAGTAACAGCTCAGTAAATGGGGGGATGGTTGTTGGGAAGGAATTATAACTATGAAAATAAATGACTCTATGCGATTATTTAATCTGTATGATTTTATGGGTTAATTATTCACATGTGACATTTTAACTTTGCCTGGACATGATGCGATTCTCAAGATTGGAAAAGATTTTGAAACTGGACTGGGTAATCTCAAAAAACTCGTCGAATCAAAGGCGTAATACGATTATGCATTAAGCTCTCTTTGGATTTTCTGCACATCTTCCCACACTTCTTTCTTCTTTTCAGGATTTCTCAGTAAATAAGCAGGATGAAAGGTGGGCATCAATTTAATCCCTTTGTAATCATAAAATTTTCCGCGTAGTTTTGAAATAGAACTTTCAATGCCCAAAAGTGTATTTGCGGCGACATAGCCTAATGCACAGATAATTTTTGGTTGTATAAGAGATATTTGTTCTTCTATATATGGCTTACATGCCGCTATTTCATCAGGCAAAGGCGTTCGATTATTTGGAGGACGGCATTTTACTATATTACCAATATATACTTCATCACGTTCAAGATTAATCGCTTTCAATATTTTGGTAAGGAGCATGCCCGCTTTGCCAACAAAAGGCTTTCCTTGAATGTCTTCATCATATCCGGGTCCTTCACCAATTAACATAAGCTGTGCCTTTCTATTACCGGTACCAAAGACAACGGTGGTTCTCCCACGAGAAAGACCACATTTTGTGCAGTTATGTGTTTCATTTTCAAGCTCTGAAAAACGTAATCCACATGAGTTTGTAGTTTGTGCCAAAACCGAAGAATCTTTTTGAGGAGCACGCAATACAGATTTTGAATAATATTTTACACCTAATTGTTTTTGATAGTTAAGATAATCAACAATGTCTTCGTGTAATTCTCGCTTCATTGAAAATACTTATCCAATAATCCAGCTTCTTTAAATGAATTCATCATTGCCGAAATAGTTTTTTCGTACTCATTACATTTTATGGTAAAACATCCAGCACTAAGCACATAAAATTTATTCTCACCTTGAATGAATACGTGCCTATTTTTGATGGTATACTCTCCTATGATTTTCTGTTGGTCTTTTTTAGAGGGGATAAAAATTTTTGGATCATAGGGATAGTTCCCCACAACTTCACAACGCTTTTGAGTCTTACATTCTTTCTTAATGAGCTTGTATCCTTTTTGTGTTTTCTCGGTAAGCTTGATTTCAGCATCTACAAAAGCTTGGAAATCTTTCTGTTTATCTACAACAGCAACAACAAATGTAGGAACAAACCCCGTTGAATCTTTTGGTCCATAAAAGGTTACAAAATAAGGACGAACAGAGTCTTCTGGTTTTTGCTTTTGCCAATTTTCTGGCAATTCTAAAGAGAATCCCAAAGTGGGATCAGTATAAGAACTAGTCTTGGCAA
>JAHFAK010000034.1:0-6844 GCA_023250585.1 Deltaproteobacteria bacterium | reverse complement strand
AGAACCTTTCGAGCAAAATTTATTGAACTCATTGATACATTTCGACTTGAACACTATTACACCAAAGAGGAGATTCTTGAATTCTACATCAATCAATTTTATGTAAATAGCAACGGTCGAGGTATTGGAATTGCTTCGAAATATTTTTTCAATAAAGAGCCGTATGAGCTCAGCTTAAATGAATGTGCCTTTATTGCTGGAACGCTCAAAGGTCCTAATCGCTATAATCCCTATTTTTATCGCGATAAAAAGCTGCAAGAAAAAGCATACGAAAGAGCGATGACACGAAAAGCATATGTTCTTGAAAATATGCTTAAGCTTGGTTTTATCACGGGGGAGCAATTTGATAGAGCAGTTAAAGAAAAAATTCCATTTAATATCGGCACCTTCTCTTTTAAAAGCAATGTCATTGTTGATATGACAAAAAATGAATTGAAAAAACAACTCAAAGATATTGTGGGAGAAGAGGTAATACAAAACATTACGACATCGGGGTTGAGGATCTATACGACTATCAATAAAGACCTTGAGGAACAAAGTCTTTATCACATGAGAAAAAATCTCTCGCAACTTGATATTATTTTGAATGGTTTTAAAAAAATTAAAAAACCCGATATATATGAAACCTATTTTCCTCCGACCACACCATTACAAAAATATGAATTCTATCTTGCTCAAATTAAAAAGATCAATTTTGAAAAAAATTCAAAACAATTAAATCCTAAAATGACGAATATTGTTGTTGATATTTACGGCCAAGAAGGAAAGATATCATACGAAGCACTTAAACAATTTGTTGATACCTCACTCAAAAACAGAAATGGTTATTATGCTACCAGTAGTGATCAGGATATATACAAATTTCTGACTTCACTTAAAAAAGATGATCATTTTTTGATAAGTATTAAAGGATTTGAAAAAGAAACACCGCTCGTAGATATTGAACAATTTCCCGAAATCAATGGCGGGGCTATTATTTTAAAAGATGGACTCATGAGAGCCGTTGTTGGTGGCTTTACTAATAAAGACTACAACCGTGCCATACAGGCAAAACGCCAACCGGGAAGTATCTTTAAAGTAATTCTTTATACCGCTGCCTTGAGCCTTGGCTGGCATAATGTTGATGCTCTTGATAATATACGAAATGTATATCCCTATTTTGAAACATATTATTTTCCCCGCCCCGATCATACCGATGCGCCGGAGACTGTTTCATTAACGTGGGCAGGAGCTCAATCAGAAAACCTTGCGAGTATATATCTTCTCTATCACTTGCTGGATCAGCTTAATTTCAGCCAGTTTGAAACCATATGTAAACTCGTCAATCTTTCACCTTCTTCGCTTGGCAAAACAGAATTCGTAAACCTCATTCAAGGAAAATACGGTATTTCACTTTCAAAAGACAAATTATTGATCTATCCATTTTCAGTTTTAAAACATGACATTATTACCGATCTTACCTTTGATGGAAAAAACATCCAAGCAAAGAATCTTAAGCAAATGAATTATGGATATGGATTTGCAGCTGAAATCGAACGATTGGAAGATGAATTAAAAGAGCTTGAGCGATTACTCCGCACACCTGAGAAAGACACCAATGTCAATAAAGTCAGAATAAGTATTGATGAGACAAAAAATAAAATTCGCATCGCTGACAATAATTTTTTACGAATTGAAGCATTCGCCGGTATTTTAGGAAAAAAAATAGAAGCCTTAGTCAGTGGTGAAGCTTTTACCAATGATACCCTCAAAAATTTCTATCTTAAATTATATACCAATGGAACCAAAACGATACTCTTTATTCCTGATGATCGGTTAGTATATTTTAAGGAGTATGAAGTAAAAGCACATAAGGCAAAAGATGATGAAGAACGTGATTTTGAATATGTCATGCTGGATAAATATCTCGCGCAGCGCTTGCTTACCACCGATAATAAAGAAGAGCTTGAGGATAAAGTACTCATTGATGGAAAAATAAGTATCGCTACCGTAAAAGCGTTACGCAAAAAACTCGACGAACGCTATCTTGCATTGAAACCAATCATTAGTGTTGATTTACCTACCCTTTTCTATCAACAGGATTTTAGGACACTCGTGAGCCTTAAGTATATCACCCGCCTTGCGCATCTTCTTGGTATACGCACGAATCTCGATGAAGTTCTCTCATTTCCTCTCGGATCAAATTCCGTATCATGTTTAGAGCTCGCTACCGTATTTCAAACGATAGCTTCAGGGAATCTCTTTCTTAATCCCGTCAATGAGCATGGAGCAGGCACGAATCAAAATATCATAAAAAAAATTACCGACAATAAAGGCAAAATTATTTATGAAATGGTAACAGAAGAAAAGAAAATCACACCAGAAGAGATATCATACCTTGTTTCAAGTATTCTCAATAATGTTATTAAATACGGGACTGGCCGACTCATTGATAATACTCTTTACCTAGATGCTGGTGCACATGGAGAACAAAATTATCGAATTAAAATTCCTGCCTTTGGAAAAACAGGAACAACAAATGACTATACAAATTCATCGTTTATTGGCTTTCTTCCTGCATATGAAGAAAATCGAGGGCTCGATATTGGACATGCATATGTTATGTCAACCTATGTTGGCTATGATGATAATCGTGAGATGAAAAATGAAGTCCTACGTATTGCAGGAGCAACAGGTGCATTACCCATTTGGCGAGATATCGCAAAAAAAATCGTTATACATGAAAATTTAGGGCAATGGATTGATTTTGCTGATCTCGTATTTCAATCATCTCGTTATCTCCCATTATACAAACCAAATTTTCTCCTCTACGCGCCAATTGATAAGAATACTGGCCTCATGAAAGAGCATATCTGCTATGAGAATATTCCCAGTGAACGAGATGAAGATACCCTCTTTATTCGAATTCTCGCTGCTGATACTGAAAATTGTGAACCAAAACGACTATTCTTACCATTTCATTTCTGATGCCTCAGGTACTAGGGGAGTAAGAATGTTGCAAAAAAGTATTCCTATCGAGCGCGCTTACCCCGTTCTTAATAGTATTATGGAAGCGACGTCGATAGGAATACTTTTTTGCAACATTCTTACTCCCCTAACTCCCCCATTAACTAAGTCATTACTTTCATTTCTGATCATTGATTGACAAATAACACTGCATTATTTACGCTTTTGTTTATGAGAATTTTTGCGATAGCTTTCATCCTACTCTTTGTATCGTGTGGGCCCACCCATCAACTTGAAGTTTTTATTTCAGTAGATTCTACATTACAAGCTCAGTATGACAGCGGTAAACGCTATGCATTTATTATCTTTGATTCTGCTGGTAACGAGCTTTACTCCCAATTCTTTGACAAAAGTGGAGAACAAAAATTTAAAACAAGTGATCTTCCCACTCAATGGGGACTTTTTCCTGAAATACAGGTCTTTTCTTGTGAAGCCGCTACCGCTGATTGTAAAATTATGGAGGGTTCACTCAGTGCCGTGGATCCATTAAGTCGTTATTCCCAAACTGACAATTCATTTGGAATTTTTGATGGAGAGGTCGTCAGCATTACTATCTCGATGAAGCCCGCTACAACTTCCTAACACACAGTATTCTTGTAATCCTCCAGTTATTAGGGAGTAGGAATGTTCCCAAAAAGAATTTCTATCGACGTCGCTTCCATAGTACTATTAAGAATGGGGTAAGCGACGTCGATAGAAATTCTTTTTGGGAACATTCCTACTCCCTTACTCCCCCATTAAATGAGCTGTTACGTATTCTTGTTAAAACAAACATACACAAAAGTATAAGTATCACTATTTCATTATCAGATGCCCTCTGAGTAACCAACATACAGCCACCTGAAGTTTCATTACCGCTAATCTCAGGATTAACTACGGTAGTTGTGTCCGATGATTCACCCGACGAGGTATTTGAGGAAGGAGAAGATCCTGCTGAAGCTGGATCCTTCGGGGTATTTTCATTTGGAGGGAGATCATCATCCTGAGATGTTTCTCCATGCAGTGGATAATAAACTCCTCCTACATTAGTTGTTCCTTGCGGACTGTTGCAACGAGCATCAAAACCAATATCACGGGAAAATTTTTCTGTGGAATAGGAATTGCTTCCATCAATACTCATTGTAGATGCTGATCGTGAAAAACTTATATATGCATCAGTACTGGTAATTTGTTTAAAATATACGGTTTTATTAAAATACACAGAAAAACCAAGGAGTGCGCCATCAAGCCCATTTGCAACCGTATCGCGATAGAGTAAAAATATTTTTTTATTACTTGAAGGAGGAAGAAAAGCTTCAGCTTCTTTCATATCAACTTCTGCATTTACAAATCCATCTCCATCGGGATCGCTGAGTTCTACTTTCTTAGAATAATCATATGGCCCACTGGTGCTTGCGCCAATCGCAATGGATATATCAAGATCTGCAGGCCGCGTATGATACAACGAAATCAGCGCACCAGGATTATATTGAAATGCAATATTCATCGCAGCGTTTGCTACTTTTCCTGCTTCTACTGAGATCATTTTTCCATTATTAATAGTTGGCGACTCTGGATAATATCGTGTTGGGATTCCCTCTATAAAATTAAAAAAATCATAAATACCGACTCCCGAGCCATTATCAGAAATTGCTTCATCTTCAATGAGAAAAACGCCACCCGAAGATAGTCCGCCAAAAATAGGATAGCTTTCGACTTTGAGATAGTAATTACCTGCGGGTAAACCGGGCAATATGAAATCACCCGGCGCCTGCGTATAACTATTGCCAAAACATGAGGGAAAACCAACGCTTGCCGACATGACAGGCTTCAGTGTTACTGCATCGATAGCTACAATATCAGCTCCAAATAAAGGCGCTCCATCGACAAAGCTTATGTTTCCGGTAATCGCGCCAAACTGCGAACTAAAACTTTCTTCCGGATAAATGCTGCTCATCCCTGAGATATCGTCTTGTACAAGGTCAACGATATTGTCGTTATCTTGAGGATACATAAATGATATTGCACTATTTTCATAATAAAATGTCGAATGATCGAGGCCTAAGAAATGTCCAATTTCATGAATAACCGTTGTGCGAAGAACTTCTTCGCTATCAATGGTCAGCCCATTCAAAATAACAAGGGATTTCACGTATTCGCCCTTAGTGTTTGCAGTAGAATATGCAAGCCCAAGAATACTGTTGGGGGTGCCCGTCAGCTCTTCAGTCATTGATCCATCTTCATCAAAGTAGATAAAAAAATCTACGCCACTTCCTTCTGTTTCAGCTTGAGTTCGTGTTGCTGTGCCTACAACGTTGAGCACAATATATGACGTTTCTAAATCAGTCCATTCATTGAGGGCATTACGAATAACTGTCTCTTCGTTATTTACCAATGGCAATTCATTATCTTTATCGAGATAAAAATCAAAAGATGTACGAGGCCAGTAAGCTCCTTGAATAATCGAATCTTGGCGACTGTCCAGTGGCGTAAAACCATAGCTCAAATGCTGCATACAAAAGAACATCAGAATGGAAGTCCAAAATATTTTCATCATCTTACTTTCTGAGAAATCAAAACTTTTATTATTTCTTTTAGTTCTTTAAATGAAGTAACCGAGAGATTAAAAAGTTTGTTGCTCCGTTCAATTTCTTGTACCCCTTCAGGTGAATCTTGGACGTGGATAGTCGCACGACTATCAAGAAGATTTATGCGTTTGTTCGTCACCATTTCTTCATTAGTATTTTTGTAGCTAAAATCTTTTGGTGCATCTGAAAAAATAATATAGGTATGACCTTTTTTAAAATTAATTCTGTATGAGGGATACACCGATGTTTTTTTGATGTCTTTTGCTTCTGCAAGGACACATCGCTCACCTTGTTTCATATTTCCCACAAGTGATTCAATAATTCTAAATTCACGAATCGTATACCTAAGATCGTACGTACCACGAAAATTTCTTTTCCCTTCGGTTGCGCCGATATATTTTGCTACGCCAATAACCTTTGACTGGGCAACTAACTCATCTAACCTAATCGGACGTTGGATTTTTTTCTCAAGGGAATGCGCACAGAGAAATGAACTCATGGTTAGAAGCACAAAAAATGTTATACTTTTTTTCATAGGTATGTGTCCCCACATATCAAATTGCTTTATAAAACCAAAGGTTATTGTATGTCTAGGCCTCTCTCTATTCAAGTCTGCAATTTGTATGCCAAAGCTATAAAAAAGGAATGTTTCTCAACCGTCTGTCACCCTTGACTTTATCTTTATTTATGATATATTGCATTAAATTTATGGTTAAATCTCAGAAGCTAGTATTATGGATCGTTATCCTTCTCTCAATTTTTGTCTATTCTCTGTGTACTCTATCTTTTGCTTCTCAGATTGCTGCTACAAGAAAATCATCTGAATGTGGTTTAGTATTTCAAGACAGCCCAGGATCTTCTGAAAAAACAGGAGAATTAACACCTGCAAAGGTTTATAGATTTGCCAAAACAAAACTTCCGAAAGATCCTGTTGAACTTTTAGATCCAAAAAAAGAATTTAAGACAAAAGAAGCAAGGATGCTGTGGAGTAGTTTTTTTGAAGAAAATTCTCCTTATCGTGGAGGTGATCAATTATTACAATTTTTTGAAAAAGAAACAGAAAATAAAAGTACAGAAGTGCTTCATGATTTTACAGAGCATCCTCTCGTAAAAAAGCTAATAGATACAGGGACAAATCTTTTATTAAGAGATGTCAAGTACCCGATTTTTCGAACACTAAAACAGGGGTACATAAGAGACAATTGTATAGCCCCATTTATGCGCAAAGTCATTAGGTGACATTTGACTTAACGCTTCGTGAGGCCGCTTAT
>JAHFAK010000033.1 GCA_023250585.1 Deltaproteobacteria bacterium | reverse complement strand
TTTATACTAAGTTGCATTCAAACGCTAACTGCGTTGGCTTCGTCGTCGGCTCCTCAACGTACTCATTACGTACGTTTGCGTCGCCTTCTCCTTGCCGCCTTGTTATCATTTTGAATGCAACTTAGTATTACTATCTTTTAGGGAAGGCGTTTTACTACAGCTGTTGATTCTTTGAGGAATTCGCGTGCAATCTGTGCATAGCTTTCGGGATCAAAATCATGATAGTCATGAACTCCAGAATTTCGAGCTTCAAGAAAGGTAATCCAGATTTCAGGATTTTTAATCCACCCATAGGTTATTGCATTTGTTATTGCTGGTCGTGGGCCCGGCGCTTCTGTTCCTTGGAATTCGCTTGCAGCCTTTAATGCCTTCCACATATATTCAAAACTCATTTCGAATCTCTTGGCAACCGCATCGAGCAGTATATCTCGATCATGAGCCTTGGGATCTTTCTCAAGATAATCGAGCGCTCTTTTTAATTGAGCTAAGCTATATTTTGCATCTTTTTTGACTAATGGTAATTTATCTTTATTCATTGTGTTCTCCGTAGAGGATATCTTCTCCATAAATAACGGTGTATTTTTTTAAAATACTCTCTTTCAATTGGGGATTGGCATTATTAAAATATACCAAATCTACTTTATAGGGCCATGAAAGACTTTTAATCTTATTTTTGATGAGGAGAAAATCACGAATACGAATAACTTTTTTGCTACAAAGAGCAAAATCCCAATCCGATCTCATCGATTTTCGTCCATATGCTCGTGAGCCAAATAGTACAATAGTCGATTTTTGAGTCTTACAGAATGCAATGAGTTCTTGTAGAGATTCTTTAATGTGGGCAGGAACTTGGAAAGGAAGACGTATCCCAAGAGTTTCTTCATTCGGAAATGATAAAAGGACTGCTTCATCGATATGTAAAATGTCTATAAGTCGTTGGATTGATTTGGGTAAAATATTTCTTTTCCTCTGCAGAGAAAAAAAAGCATTTTGGCTGATATCTGCTCGCAAGAGAAGCTCTCTAAGGCTTATATTTCTTTCATCGAGGATTTTATTGAGTTTTTCCTTGTTGATGTACATAGATAAATACTACCAAAAATTGGTAGTATAGTCAAGAAGGAAAAAGAGGAAAATGTGAGCGTCACTTTTTCCCGTAAATGATTTTAATGTAGATGTGTCTTTAAGTCGTTGAGTGTGTAAGGATCAACAGTTTTAGTGAGAAATTCATATATTGTTTCTTTGATAACGCATCCATCGCTTCTAAAAGCTTTAACTGCCATTTGTATTAAGGTGTCTTTTTGATGAGAGGATTCAAGAATTTTTAAATATAACTTCCACGCGGCTTTTGAGGTAGTGATGTCATAAGAGTTTTCTATAATTTGAAAAACCAACTGAATGATTTGATCCATTAACGGAGGAAGAATACATAAACGAGATTCATAGAGGTTATCTAAAAGATCAATAAACTTTGGATTATCAAAAGGATAGATACTCATTAAAACATCAAATGCGAGATTTGAATCGGCCGTTCCAGGTTTTGCAGCAATAACTCGAAGTAATATCTCTATAGATTCCTCTTTATTTTCTCTCCTATAGGAATGATAACGAGCTATTTGGACGAGACTCTTATGGAATTGATCACTACGTGGACATTCATCTGTATAGAGCGTATATGCATTAAGAATTGTATCGGTTAGTGATTCGTAAGAATAGAGCTCATCATTTCTATCTGGTCTGTACTGTAGTTCTTTTTTAAATAAAAATTCATCATTTAAACAACTTGCCTTGAGATACAGTAGTTCGCATGTTTCTTCTTGGATAATTTTAAGCTTTTCCTTCTGGAGTAAGAGATCATCCAAAGTTTGATATACCTCTTTAAATGAATAACTACTTCTATACCCTTGAATTTTTAATAGGTACGCCTGTTTATATAGTTCATTTTTTTCTTGTTCATTCTTAAATTCATTATCGTATTGCTTATTAAGAATTCTATCAATAAGAGTATATGCTAAATAATGGTTACGATTGTTTAAATAGCTTTCAGCTTTCTTGAGTACATCAGATGGTTTTTTCTCATCCTTAAAAGTACCTTGATTGGTTGCTAATCCTATTGTTTCTTTAACTGCCCGATAGGCACTGATAATACCTGATCCATACGCACGATTTTTCGTTGAAAAATCTATTGCACCTTTTTTGTCAACATCAAATAAAAATACTTTTCCATCAAATCTCTTGTAGAATTCTTTAAAAAAGGGATGATTTTTAATTTCTTCCGTTGGAGGCTCTGGCTCAATATGCTCTGCAGTAGATTCAATAATTTGCATGACCTGAAACGGAGTAATTTTTGGATACACCTGTTTCATTAAAGCGACAATGCCCGTGACATGAGGCGCAGCCATTGATGTTCCTGGCCAATTATTTGCATATTCACCATTAGGCCGATATGACGGAATATCCTGGCCTGGAGCCGCAATATCAGGCTTTATATAAGGATATCCGTAAGAAAACTCAATTCCTCTACTTGAAAAGTTGGTAACATAATCAAAAACATCCGTCGCTGCTACGGAAATTATATTTGGCATCATCTTGATCTCATCTAATCCTTCATAGGGTCTTTGTTCTATATGGGTATTACCTGCGGAAAACACGACGACAATTCCTTTATCATTTACATCTTTAAATAATGATACAAATTGAGGATCTGTTGGCTTTAAAATAGTTACCAAATTATGTGCACCAACGAGTGAACAATTAATTACCTGTGGCCTTTGATTTTCTGGTAACTCATATACCATCCATTTCAAGGCTGCATATATATGTGCCACCGTTTGCGAAGTATTTGGAGTAAAATATGGTCCTCGTCGCATTTTTGATGAAGAAAGAATTTTTGCTATAACAAACTTTGCTTTTGGAGCTATACCGATACGCCTTTTTGTTCCATTTTTGTCAATCACCGAGTCTCCCAAAATTGTTCCAATAACATGACTTCCATGGGGAGGATTCTCTTCATCAATGTTTGAAGAATCAGTTGGATTTGAGCTCGTTAGGGTGAAATCTTTAAAAGCAACCATTTGTTCTTTTTTAGGATAAAAGTCTGAAATACCTGTATCGATAATACCTACAATAACGTCTGAACCATCGATTGGTTTCCCTTCTAATGTTTTAAGTCCATATTGTACTTTATCAACACCAATTCTCACTAGATTCCCTGCATATTCATCAGGATGGTCAGTATACTTTCCTCCAATGTTCATGGCATACTTTTCCCAACTATTTTCTGAAAATGATTTAAGCTGATTTGCCGATGGAGGCGGAGAAATTTTTTCCTCAGAAAAAGTACGGAAATTTGTTCCTAATAATAAAATAACTACACAAACTGTTTGTAATAAAAGTTTTTGTGATTGCATTATGCCCCCATATCAAGGTTTTTTAAAAAATTACCAATATAATTTGATACATTAAGTTAAATAATTTGTCAAGATTATTAGAAAATGTGAGCGTCAACAATCCGTCAAAAGGCTCCGGTCATATTTAAAGTGACTGACGTTTTTTGACGGATTGTTGACGCTCACATTTTCTAATAATAGTAACTTTATGCAATATTGATTATAGCTTAATTCACATAAGATTTTAAGGGAACGTTAAAAATGTATGCACAGTTTTGGAAAAAAATTTTTAGAGTTTCCACAACTATCCACAGAATGTGTGGACAAGTTGTGAATTTATCTTCGGTATGCAAAATCCTCTCCTCATAAATCGCCCCTTTGCGCATTTTGCATAAAAAATAGTCATTCTTTTTAGAGAGCTTTTTTTTATAATAGTTTAAATTTATTATTATTTATACTTTTATTATCTTTTTTTTAACTTTTATACAATCTATCCACAGGTACTCGAAATTTTTAAAAGAATATTTGTTCAAAACTCTAGTATTACTTTAAGTTTTAGACGTAAAAAAAATAAGACTAACGAGTTCCAAAAAAAAAGTGGAAATAATCATAGAAATGTTGATTAAAGTATTGACTGAATGTGGAGTAAAGTAGTACAATTTCCCATAGAGTGGGATAAAAAGAAAGGTATTATAAAAACCATGTTTACCGGACGTTTTGAACATACAATAGATACAAAAGGACGAGTAAGTATTCCTTCAAAATTTAGGGAAATTCTTTGTGTCAGTTTTACTGAAAACCTTGTCGTAACAAATGATGTGGAGGGTTGCTTAGTTGCTTACCCTGAAATGATATGGAAAGAATTTACTGATCGTGTTGCTGAAAAATCGCGTTTTGATCTCAACGTTCGCAATCTTCTTCGTTTTTATATTTCCGGTGCGCAAGAATGTCCTCTCGATAAACAAGGGAGAATTATGATTCCTCCTGCGCTTCGTGATTATGCAGGTCTTGCAAAAGATATAGTCCTCGTTGGCCAAGTAAAAACAATAGAAATTTGGTCAAAAGAGAAATGGAGCGAGGTCTTTGAAAAATCGAAACTTGGATTTGATCATAAAGCATTGGCTGATTTGGGATTATGAGCTTAGTGTTTCATAATCCGGTTCTTTTAAAAGAAGTACTTGAATATGCGGCACTAGAAAAAGCGCAATATATACTCGATGGAACACTTGGTGGAGGAGGGCACGCGAGAGCAATCCTGTCGGATTTTCCCTCCATAAAGTTGATTGGTTTTGATCACGATAAAGAAGCGCTCGAAGTCGCACAAAATAATTTAGAAAATTTTAAGGGGAGAGCAATTTTGGTACAACAAAATTTCGGTGAAGCAAAAAATGTATTAGCTGAGTTAGGAATTTCTCAGGTTGATACAATTCTCTTAGATCTAGGAATCTCCTCGCATCAAATTGATACGGCGCCTCGCGGATTTAGTTTTGATAAAGAAAGTTCTTTAGATATGAGAATGAATCAATCTCAGGAAGTGAACGCTACTTCTCTAGTTAATAGCGCCAGCGAAAAAACATTGGCAATGATTTTTAAAAACTTTGGAGAAGAACCACGAGCAAAAAGAATTGCTTCCTATATTATCCGTGAACGAGAAAAACAAAAAATTCTAACAACAACTCAATTAAAAATTCTTGTTAAAAAGGCTTGTATGACCGACGATATAAAGCCGGTTGTTAGGATTTTTCAAGCATTGCGAATTGTGGTGAATAAAGAATTAGAAAATCTTTCATTATTTTTAAAAGATGTAATTTCTCTTTTACGTATTGGTGGAAGATTTTTGTGTATCAGTTATCATTCGCTTGAGGATCGGGCAGTAAAAACATTTATGAGAGATAATGCTCGATCATGTGTTTGTCCTCCGCATTATCCTGTCTGTGTCTGCAATACCAAAGCCGCGCTTTCGATTATCACCAGAAAACCGATTACACCCCATGAAGATGAGATAAAAAATAATAGACGTTCACGGAGCGCAAAATTGCGTGTGTGTGAAAGGATCGCATAATGATGAAACAGTTTGTTAAAATACGAAAAGATAAAACAGATCGAAAAGTATTTTTTTTATTTTTTACCTGCCTTGCTCTGATTTTTTTAGGGAGTTTTTTATGTACATGGTCACGTATGGCACATATCCATATGGGATATAGACTCGCGGCTGCATATAAAATGCAGCGAGAAACTGAAGCACAGAATACAAAATTAAAATCATCTGAAGCCCTTCTTAAATCTCCATCGCGAATTGAAGAATATGCGCGAACAGCGCTTAATCTTCATTATCCAGGAGAAGAGCAGGTGGTAATGCTTAAGCGTAATTAACGTATGGGAAAAGTTGTACACGATCAAAATGAAACATGGATGCGGTTACGAATTTTTTTGGTAACCCTTTCGATCACGGCCATATTTATCGTTGTAACTTTTGTGCTTATTAATCTCGTTAGAGATAAAAAGCATGATATTCGTAAATTAGCACAGAGCCAATATAAGCGCATGATGAATTTGCAAACAAAACGAGGAAGCATCATTGATAGAAACGGCGGAGTTCTTGCCACGAGTTCCTTAGGAGAATCCGTGTATCTCAATCCTCAATTGATAACAAATGTAGACGCGCTTTTGAGTAAAATCGCAAAAATAGTAACGATAGATACAAAGCAGCTTAAAAAAAGAATTACCAAAGATGCTTATTTTGTATGGCTCAAGAGAGAAGTTACCGATGAAAAAATTACACAGCTTAAAAATTTGAAAGAAAAATCAATCGGTTTTATTAAAGAATATAAACGTTATTATCCTCATGCTACAATTGCAAGCCAAACATTGGGTTTTGTAGGTATTGATTCTCAAGCACTCGCTGGCCTTGAGCTCTATTATAACGATTATTTGTCATATGAATTGTCACAGAATGAACTCTATGATTTTCAAGATGCCTTGGGACGAGGAATTTCTCTTAAGAAAGATTTATCGAAAAAGCGATTAGCCGGATATGATATTGTATTGACCATAGATAAAGATCTTCAGTTCATTGTTGAAAATGAATTACAAAAAGCTGTTGAGTATTATCAAGCAAATCGTGGCCTTGTGTTGATGGTAAATCCTCAGACAATGGAAATTTTAGCCATGGCCAATTATCCCAATTTTAACCCTAATTCATTTCGCGATTACGATAAGTATCTTTATTTAAATAGTGCGATTAACGAAAGTTTTGAGCCTGGCTCCACATTTAAAATTTTCTTAATGGCAGCAGCGCTCGAAGAAAAAATAGTTAATCCGCGTACAAAATTTTTCTGTGAAAATGGTTCGTATAGAGTTCGAGGCAAAGACATCCATGATGTAAAACCATATGGAATGCTGACTACAGAAGATATCATTAAATACTCAAGTAATATTGGAGCATGCAAAATTGGAACTATTTTAGGGAAAGAACGTTACGTGGGATGGATTAATAAATTTGGTTTTGGACAAAAAACCAGAATTGATTTTCCCGCTGAGAGTTCAGGTCTTTTAAAAAATAAAGAATGGAATAATTATGATCTTTGCTCAGCTTCATTTGGCCAAGGATTTAGCGTTTCTGCCGTTCAATTACTGATGGCTGCAAGTAGTATTGCAAATGGTGGAAAACTCATGAAGCCCTATCTTGTCCAAGAAATTAGAGATGAAGAAGGAAAAATTATTAAACGCTTTAGTCCAACGCTTGTTCGTACTGTTGTTTCTCAAGATACAACAACGATTATTAAAAACATGCTCGATCGAGTAGTAAATGATAAAGATGGTACTGCTTCTCTAGCTGCTTTGGATGAAGTACGATTAATAGGAAAAACAGGAACCAGTCAAAAATATGAAAAGGATAATAAGACGTATTCGCGAGAAAAGCTTATTACATCATTTTTAGGTTTTTTCCCAAAAAACAAACCTCGTTATGTAGGACTTCTACTACTCGATGAACCTAAAATAATGAAATCTGGGGGGCTTGCATCAGCTCCAACATTTAAAAATATTGCAAAAAAAATTCTTCATCATGATGAAAGCGCCGAACCCGATTATGCAATTGTTCATCTTGATAAAATGGATGCAGCAACTGAATCAGAAGTTAAAAAAACTACTCTAAGAAAAAGGACTCGACAAAATGTTCATGTGGCTCAAGGAAAAATTGTTGTGCCAGATCTTACTGGTTTGACTATGAGAGAAGTATTTGCCGTTTTTAAAGGTCAACCGGTTAATGTCTACATATCAGGCAGCGGGTTTGTTTATAACCATGTGCCCAAAGTAGGTGAAACTTTAAAAGCAAATGATAAATTGAAAGTTTATTTTAAACCATAATTAAGAGGTAGACGATACACGTGAAGCTTGAAAAAATAATAGCACATAATTCTCACGTCCAGTTAAAAGGAGATAAAGATCTCTCTATTACTAATATTGCTATCAACTCAAAGGCATGTACTGAAGGAAGTTTGTTTGTCGCATTAGCTGGATCTCAACACCATGGAAATGATTATATTGAAGAGGCAATTGTCCGGGGTGCAAAAGCAGTTGCTATCCAAAAAGGTTCAGAGATTTCTTCGCCCATCAAAAATGTAAGCATTCTTGAGGTTGATAATCCACGCGCATTTTTAGCATATAGCTCTGCGCTCTTTTATGGAGAGCCTACTAAAGAATTGAGTGTTCTTGGTATTACAGGTACAAGCGGCAAAACAACTACAACATATCTCATCGAGGCGATTTGCCGAGAAGCGGGAATGAGTGTTGGAGTAATTGGTACCAATAATATTCGACTCAATGGAGAAGTTTTAGAAAAACTTCCGAACACCACGCCTGAATCTTTAGAGTTTCAGCGAATCGCTGGAACCATGGTTAAGGCTGGCGCAAAAGTATTGGTATCAGAAATTTCATCGCATGCAATTAGCATGAATAGAGTCGACGAAGTTCATTTTGATATTGCAGTTTTTACGAATCTTTCCCGCGATCATTTGGATTTTCATGGCGATATGGAAACATATGGAAATGTAAAGAAACAGTTATTTACCGAACTTCTTCCTAAAAGTGCTAAATATAAAAAAGTTGCCATTGTTAATATGGATGATCCATGGGGCACTACTATTGCACATGAAACAACCGTAGTGCTTTCACGCTTTTCACTCGACCCTCACAGTAAGGCTGAATTTTGTGTTACTAAAGAACGTCTCAATCTCAATGGCATTGGCGCTACTGTTGTATATCCTGGAGGATGCATAGAAGTTTCATCGCGCCTTCTCGGCAAACATAACTTGTATAACATTATTGCAAGTATCGCATGTGCAAAGCATATGGACATACGAGATGAATATATACAGCGTGGAATTGCTCTGTGCACGCGTATTCCCGGAAGACTCGAACGAGTTGATAATAACAAACATAAAAAAGTCTATATTGATTACGCTCATAAACCTACCGCGCTTGAAAATGTCCTGAGCACATTACAAGCACTGAATCCATCCCGTATTATTACTGTGTTTGGTTGTGGAGGAAATCGCGATAAAGGAAAACGAAGTGCAATGGCCAATGTGGCTGAAACATATTCTAACCTTATTATTATAACAAATGATAATCCCAGAGATGAAGATCCACGAAATATTATAGAAGATATTGAAAGAGGTTTTACAAAACTTAAAAAAATTTCCGTGGAAGAATTTTTATCATCGAATGGAAAATCCCACGAAAGTTTTTATACCATTATTGCCGATCGACGTGAAGCAATTGGCGCTGCACTGTCTTTAGCACGACAAGATGATGTTGTGCTTATTGCAGGCAAAGGGCATGAAGATTATCAAATCATTGGTAAAGAATGTACCCATTTTAATGATTATGAAGTAGCGAGTGAGTTTTTAAATGTATAAACCATTAACTATAGAAGAAATCATAAAGGTAACTGCAGGAAAGCTTGCGGGAAATGTTACGGGAACGTTTCATTTGTTTTCAACTGATACACGGACCATTCAAAAAGATGACATCTTTGTGCCTTTAACAGGACCAAATTTTGATGGCCATAATTATATTAATGAAGCTTTTACTAAAGGAGCTAAACTCACATTGGCACATGTGGGGAAATCAATTACTGCAAGCGGCAATCCTGTGCTGTATGTAGACGATACCTTGGAAGCATATGGTAAAATTGCTCGCTACTATTTAGAAAAATTTTCATCAAAAGTTATCGCAGTAACGGGAAGTGTTGGTAAAACAACCATTAAAGAAATGATCGTCGCAATTTTAAAGGCTCGTTTTGATGTCGAAGCAACCTATAAGAATTACAACAACAGAATTGGAGTTCCACAAACAATTCTATCTCTTTCGAGCGAACCTGATTTTATTGTTTTAGAGATGGGAACGAATACAAAAGGGGAAATCCAAAGTTTGGTTGAGATTGCTCCTCCTCATTATTCATTAATTACGACAATTGGAAGTGCGCATTTAGCAGGATTTCACACTATAAATGAGATTGTTAAAGAAAAAAGCCATATCTATTATGGAACGAGAAAAGAAGGATACGCTTTCGTAAATCTTGATGATCCACGTGTGGTAGAAGCAAGTACTGAAGCCGCATGTAAGAAGATTTTTTATTCCGTAAAACACCATGAAGCGCCTTTTCAACTGAATTCATTTTCACAAAATGGAACTGGGTGGAAAATTGATGCTCGCCTCAAAGCAGAAAATCTTTATTTTAAATTACCTCTGTTAGGGTATCATAATATCATAAATGCTCTAGGAGCAATGGCTGTATCGTATGTAGCTGGAGCGAAAGCAAGCGATATTAAATCTGCGCTTGAACATTTCAAATCTCCTCATATGCGCGGAGAGTTGTTGGTATTTAAGAGAGGCACCGTATTTTGTGATTGCTACAATGCAAATCCAGAATCAACAAAAGCTGCGCTTGATAGTTTTAAATCCTTGCTCAAAGGAGCTCCCGGACTTGTTATCTTAGGCGATATGCTTGAATTGGGAAGTTCCTCTCGCCAGCTTCATGAAGAGATTGGGGAATATGCGAGCGCCCTCGATTTTGCTCATACGCTTCTTATCGGTAATGAAATGAAATACGCGTATCGTGTGTTAAAAGATAATGCTAAAACAGTCGATTATGTTCGTTCATATGAAGAAGCAAAAATAGTATTAGAGAAGATTATTCCGAACTATTCGTCTGTATTGCTCAAGGGTTCACGAGGGATGAGACTCGAAAGAATCATTGATGATTTTTATAAGGAGTAAGGACCAGCATGTTATACCATTTGTTATATAGTTATAGTATAGATTACAACAGTGCCTTTAATGTATTTAAATACATAACCTTTCGAACGGTGTGTTCAATTCTCACTTCGATGTTTTTAGCATTTTTAATTGGGCCCCAATTTATTGAGAGGCTAACTAAAAAACAGATTGGACAAATAGTTCGATCAGATGGTCCTTTAACTCATTTAACAAAAACAGGTACGCCAACGATGGGAGGAATTTGGATTCTCATCTGTGTTGTTTTATCGAGTCTATTATGGGCGCGGCTTGATAATCATTATGTATGGATTGTTCTCTTTGTTGCCTGTGCATCGGGGCTGGTTGGCTTTCTCGATGATTATAAAAAACTCAAAACAAAAAAAGGTATCAGCGCAAAGAAAAAAATGGTACTTCTGATAGCAACGGCATTGCTTGCTTCTGTCTATTTATATTTCATTGGTTTTTCTACGGAACTCGAATTGCCATTTTTCAAAAATATCCGACCCGAATTAGGTATTGGTTTTATCCTTTTCTCAACGCTTGTCATTATTGCTACTTCAAACTCAGTAAATTTAACCGATGGTCTCGACGGGCTTGCCATTGGTCCTGTTATTACATCTTCAATTGCTCTTCTGGTATTAAGCTATATTACCGGCCATATTAAAATATCCGAGTATCTTGGAATTTCATTTATTGATGGGGCAGGAGAACTCGCAATCATTTGCGGTTCTATTATTGGGGCTGGAATTGGATTTTTATGGTACAACACGTATCCAGCTCAAGTATTTATGGGAGATGTGGGATCACTATCTCTTGGCAGCGCAATTGGAATCATCGCCGTTATAACAAAAAATGAGTTGCTACTTTTTCTCATCGGTGGAGTTTTTGTCATTGAAGCATTGAGCGTGATTATTCAAGTAGGCTTTTTTAAAATTAGCGGTGGAAAAAGAATTCTCCATATGGCTCCTCTTCATCATCATTTTGAATTGAAAGGATGGGCGGAACCAAAGATTATTGTACGTTTTTGGATCATCTCAATCATTCTTGCGCTTTTTGCGTTAGGAACTTTAAAGTTACGGTGAGTTAGCTATGAATATTTTTGGTTTAGAAGAAAACAAATACGATTTTGGTCTGATACTTGCGGTGTCAACATTGATTGGTATCGGAATAATTATGATTTACAGCGCCAGCTCAGTATTTTCAGCAAAACACTATGAAACACAGTATTATTTTATCGCAAAACACATGTTCTTTGTCGTTCTGGGTCTTGTTGGCATGATATATTTTATTTTTGTAGATCATCAAAAATTGCGAGGCATGTCGTATATACTGTTAGCGGGGACCTTTATTCTTTTATTGCTGACTTTGGTAGGCCCATTTAGTGTAAAGCTTGGAGGGTCACGTCGTTGGGTATCCTTATTCGGTTTTATGTTTCAGCCATCAGAGTTAGCAAAGCTTTCTCTGATTATTTATCTTGCCCATTCAATCAGTAAACGAGGAGAAAAAATTAAGAGTTTTGGCTTTGGATTTGCTCCGAATATCATTATTGCCAGTATTTTATTGGTGGTAATTTTAATTCAACCTGATTTTGGAACGACATTTACCTTAGGAACAATTGTATTTCTCATGCTCTTTATTGGAGGAGTTCGTATTAGTTACATTTTGGCAATTGTATTTTCATTAATTCCCGCTGCATATTATTTAGTAATGCATGTAGGATATCGGAGAAAGCGAATCATTAGCTTTCTTAATCCTTGGGAAGATCCTCTGCATTCAGGCTTTCAAATTATTCAGTCATTCATTGCGATTAATGGTGGGGGTGTCACAGGCGTTGGATTAGGAGAAGGTAAGCAAAAACTTTTTTATCTTCCTCAAGCGCATACGGATTTTATTTTTTCTCATATCTCTGAAGAAATGGGTCTCATTGGAGGATTAATTATCATATTTTTGTTTTTTGTACTTTTTATAAAAGGCATGATGCTTTCATGCAAACTAAAGGATAAATTCGCAAGCTTGCTCTGCTTTGGTCTTACGATGGCTATTGTTTTGCAGGCGTTAATCAATATTGCCGTAGTGATTGGACTTGTTCCTACCAAAGGTTTGACTCTTCCATTTATTAGTTATGGTGGATCATCAATGGTTATAAGTATGTGCGCAGCTGGGATACTCATTAATCTTTCACGTAATGGAGAGTATAGATGAAACTCCTTATTGCCTGTGGTGGCACGGGTGGACATATATTTCCCGGACTTGCAGTAGCGGAGGAGTGGAAAATGAGGAATCATTCTTTTGATATTTTATTTGTGGGATCAAAAGAAGGCATGGAAAATGAATTAGTTCCTTCATATGGATTTACTCTTGTAGGTATGAACGCTGTAAAAATTAAAGGAAAATCGGTAGTGCATACAATAAAAGCTATAATCCGTCTTCCATTTATTATGACCGAAGCATATACAATATTAAAAAAATATAAACCCGATTTTGTTTTGGGCATGGGTGGATATGCATCATTCTTTATTATCCTTGTCGCTGAAATGCTAGGTAACGTTGTGTGTATCCATGAACAAAACTCTATTCCGGGTCTTGCCAATAGAATATTAGGAAAATTTGCTACTCGTGTTTTCATAACATTTCCCCAGAGCCGGAATTTTTTTAAGAAAGAAAAAACAATTCTCTCAGGTAATCCATTACGAAAAAAAATTGTCGACTCTATTGGAAAAGGTACGAGTGAGACAAGTCCATTTCGAATTTTTATAACCGGTGGAAGCCAAGGAGCGCATAGCCTAAATAAAATGATCCACGATGCTTTGCCACTTCTCGCATGGGCAAAAAATCAATGCGTATTTATCCATCAAGCGGGAAAATTCGATGAAGAGAGTATACGACAGGTATATAAGTCTTCTGGATTTAACGCTACAGTTCGTTCATTTTTTGAAAATATGGGAGAAGAGTATCAAAAAGCATCAGTTGTAATCACGCGAAGTGGAGCGGGAATAATGGAGATGGCTGCTCATGGAAAATGTCTTATAGTAATTCCTTTTCCCTATTCAGCGGATGGGCATCAGCATGAAAATGCTCGTTACTTTGTTGATAATGGAGCAGCTGATCTTATCACCGAAAGTAAAGATGCACATAAAGAGTTGGCACAACGCATACGATTTTATTTTGATCATCCAGAAAAAAGAAATGAACGAGAGAAAAAAGCTCAAGCGCTTGCTCGAGTGGATGGAGCAAAAGTTATTGTGAATATGCTTCTTGGTTTAGGAGCAAACAAAGAGGCTTACGTATGAAGAAAAAAATAGTGATTATCAGCGGAGTCCTTGTATTTATTTGTGGAGTAATTACCATTATTAAATTCAGTGAAGAAATTACCGCGAGCTTGGTTAATCGACTATTGATCGTAACTAAGCATACAGTGAATTTCCGCACTACATCTCCCTATGTAAGCCGCAGGACTATTAACAAGGTATTAGCTCCATCGTTGGGAAAAAACATTCTCGACGTTGATGCACAAGCTCTTGAGAGAGAGCTTCGAAAAAATGAATGGATTAGTAGTGTAGCAATTGAAAAAGTTTTTCCCAATGAACTTTCGGTTGATGTCACTACCCATCAAGCACTTGGAATAGTTGTACTTGACCGATTGTATTATATAAACGAAAATTTCGAACTCTTTAAAAAAGTACAGAATGCCGATGACCATAATTTTATGTATATTACCGGACTTTTTGATAACAAAGATTTAGATAACGATGCTTTGAAAGAATGTTTAATATACATAGAGAAAAATAAGGGATTATTGGTTTCTGAATTACATGTAGATAAAAATGAAGGTATTACCTTATATATGATGGATAGTGTAGGTAAAGTACTTTTGGGTATAGATAATTTTACCAAAAAGCTTGAACATTTAGCTTTAATTCATGATGATTTACAAAAAAAGAATATAGACTTTCAGTTCATTAATCTTTCCTCCCTTGATCAGGGAGTGGTAAAGAAAATGGAATTATAAGGAGGGGATATGAGAAAAGCGGATGATATTATTGTTGGCTTAGATATTGGTACTACAAAGGTCTCAGTCATAGTTGGCGAAGTGACTGATGATGGGATCGATATAATTGGTGTTGGAAATCATCCTTCTGTTGGTTTGCGTAAAGGAGTTGTCGTTAATATTGAAAGTACAATTAGCTCAATCATGAAAGCTATTGAAGAAGCGGAACTCATGGCAGGATGCGAGGTCACTGCTGTATATACTGGTATTGCTGGTGGACATATCAAAGGTTTCAATAGTCATGGAATTGTGGCGATTAATGGAAAAGAAGTAAAAGACACCGATGTTGGACGAGTTATTGATGCTGCTAAAGCAGTTGCTATTCCTTTGGATAGAGAAGTTATTCATATTCTTCCCCAGGAATATATTATTGATGATCAAGAAGGAATCAAAGAACCTATTGGAATGAGTGGGGTACGACTTGAAGCAAAAGTACATATTGTTACCGGGGCTGTAACAAGTGCACAAAATATTATTAAATGTGCAAATAGGGGAGGTGTGAATGTTTCTGATATCGTTCTCGAACAACTTGCCAGCGCTGAAGCAGTACTCAACCGAGATGAAAAAGAACTTGGTGTCGCAGTTGTGGATATTGGTGGGGGAACAACTGATATCGTTATCTATACCGAAGGAAGCATTCGCTATACTGCAGTTCTTGCCATAGGTGGAAATAATTTGACGAATGATATTGCCGTGGGTTTACGAACTCCAATTGGTGAGGGTGCGAAAATCAAACAACAATTTGGATGTGCATTTAGTGGACTGGTTTCTCAAGATGAGATGATTGAAGTTCCCAGTGTAGGAGGAAGAGCTCCTCGTGTTATCTCTCGAAAAATTTTGTGTGAAATCATTGAACCACGCACTGAAGAGATGATGTCGCTTATTTATCGTGAAATTGTTAAATCTGGTTTTGAAGATGCTCTTTCGTCAGGAGTGGTGATTACGGGGGGAGCGTCTATTATGGAAGGAATGCCTGAAGTTGCTGAAAAGATTTTTGGTATGCCCGTTCGTCGTGGTATTCCACAAGGAGTTGGTGGTCTTGTTGATATTGTTTCTAGCCCAATTTATGCAACAGGAGTTGGACTTGTACTCTATGGAGCAAAGCAAGACAGAGGAAATAGTAAATTTAAAATCCGGGAATCCAACGTGTATTACAAAGTTAAAACACGAATGAAAGATTGGATTGAAGAATTTTTTTAAAAAATTTTAAAGAAAAGTATTTAAAAAAAAATTTCTAATATATAATTAGAAAACTTACTCACCAAAGGAGGTTTTGTATGTTCGAATTTGATGCAACAAAGGAAAGCACGGCTAAGATAAAAGTCTTAGGCGTGGGTGGAGGTGGCGGAAATGCCATTAACACAATGATCGAGTTAGGGTTGGATCATGTTGATTTTGTGAGTGCGAATACCGATGTTCAAGCACTCGACAATTCTTTAGCAAAGCATAAAATCCAATTGGGAGCACAGTTAACTAAAGGCCTTGGTGCTGGTGCTACTCCAGAGGTTGGCAAGAATGCTGCGCTAGAAGATCAAATAAGAATTAAGGAAATTGTAAAAGGATCAGACATGGTCTTTGTTACCGCAGGGATGGGCGGTGGCACAGGAACTGGAGGTGCTCCTATTGTCGCGCGTATTGCAAAAGAAGAAGGAGCTCTTACGGTTGGTGTTGTTACAAAACCATTTATCTTTGAAGGCAAGAAACGTAAAAAGCAAGCGGACTTGGGTATTGAAGAATTAAAAAAATCGGTTGATACACTCATTGTTATTCCTAACCAACGCCTCTTAGGCCTTGCTGGTGAGCATACAACACTCAAAGATGCGTTCAGAACCGCTGATGAAGTATTGTATCAGGCCGTTAAAGGAATTTCAGACCTTATTACTATTCATGGTCTCGTAAACCTTGATTTTGCCGACGTCCGCACCATTATGACCGGTCAAGGCATGGCGCTTATGGGAACAGGACTTGCAAGTGGAGAAAAACGGGCATTCGAGGCTGCGTCTCGAGCAATTTCAAGCCCACTCTTAGAAGATATTTCTATTGACGGGGCTAAGGGAATTCTTATAAACATAACCGGTAGCTCGAATTTAACTTTGCATGAAATTAACGAAGCATCTATGTTGGTTCAAGAAGCTGCTCACGAAGATGCTAATATCATCTTCGGTGCCGTTATTGATGAAGAAATGGGCGACACGATACGAGTTACGGTAATTGCTACTGGTTTTAATGAAAAAAGCATTGAGAAAAAAGAGCCAGTAGTTACTCCAGTTCGTGCACCTGAGAGAGTCATTCCAACGGTGCCAAATGTAAGAACTCAAGTTGCGTCTGATGTTGAGTGGGACAGAAATACTGAAGTAAAACCTCGGTATAGTGTAGCTACCAATTGGCAAGCAAATAAAGTGCGTGAACGGTACACTCACGATGACGACTATGAGATTCCTACCTTTTTGAGAAAACAAGTTGATTAAAAACGGTAAGAACAGACACGGTAAAGCTTTCTTTGGTGAGGAAAGTTATATTCAAGAACATTGTGATGTTCTTCTCGTTTATCCTAATAAAACTCCCGTTGGTCTTTCTAATCTTGGTCAAGAAATAATCTATAGTACATTTCTTCAGTCTGGCTTTAAAGTCGGCCGCGTATTTTTCGATGGTCGATTGCAGGACGAAAAAGGCAAGTATATTGTATCAATTCCAAAAGGAATTTCTATTGTTGCATTCTCAATTTCTTTTGAAATGGATTTTTTTCATATTCCAAAAATTCTTGAGGCATTAAATATTTCTCTTCATTATAAAGATAGATCAAAGTTTGATCCATTAGTTATTGCTGGTGGATCAGCCATTACGGTTCATCATAAAGTAGTTGAAGATTTTTTTGATCTTATTTTTTTGGGTGAAGGAGAAGAAGTTCTACCTGAGTTTTTGGATTATGCTCGTGCAGAGAGCCTTATCCATCGTGAACAGTTTATTAAAGGAGCAGTTACCATTCAGGGTATTTATTCAGCACTTATAGGAAATGATACCTCTCGTCGGATTACTTCAGATACATATCTCGGTTTTGTTCTCAAAAATCCGCCGTTGTTTAATGATATGAATGTAATGGAGCTCACGCGTGGATGTAAGCGCAATTGCTATTTTTGCGTCGCTAAAAAAATTTATGAAACCTCACGTTATCCAACCATTGAAAGGACATTAGAAATTATTAATAGCCTCCAAGAAAAAAAGCTAGGACTTATTGGCCCAAACGTTACCGATTGTCATTATCTTCCTGAGCTACTCAAGCTTGATAAAGAATTTATGTTTTCATCGCTTGCAATTAATTCTCGATTTATTGAAGAAATTCTCGAAAAGGTTGCGCCTCATCAAAAGCAGGTTACTTTTGCTATTGAAACAAACCACGAGCGCTTACAAAAGATTATTAATAAACCAATAACCACTGAGCGGATTAAAAAAATTATTACCAAAGCGTTCGACGTAGGAATTTTTCGTATAAAACTCTATTATATGATTGGTATCCCCACGGAAACAGAAGAAGAGATTCTCTATAATTGCGACACGATTCGAGAAGTCTATACAATGATGGCTCAGCAAAACTCAAAGTTCTCATTAAAGATTTCACTTTCGCCGTTTATTCCTAAGCCACATACCCTTATGTATCCAGCTTCATTTGAAGATCCAAAAAGTCTACGAAAAAAATATAGATTAATAACCAAAGAACTTGGCTCATATGAAAATCTAAAAATAGATTTTACATCAATTAAAGAATCGTATCTCCAGGCAATGTTGTGTAAATCTGAGGACAGCCTATTTGGATTTATCTGCCAAACGAGTGGCGTTCATTATAATTCAAAATATGATACATCAAGAACATTTGAAAAGAATCTTGCGTATCAAGATCTCTCTCTGCCTGATAGCGCCTCGACGAGTTTTTCATTCATGTAA
>JAHFAK010000140.1 GCA_023250585.1 Deltaproteobacteria bacterium | reverse complement strand
AGAACATGTCTATTTTCATCTTTCGCATGATCTTTGGCACTTCTAATTCGTTGAATGCAGAATGTACATTTTTCCATTATTCCTTTAGTACGGACTGAAAGCTCAGGATTTTGCATACGATCAAGAGGAGCTTTTACGGTATATTCAAGCCAATTAAACCTGCGTACTTTATAGGGACAGTTATTTGAGCAATACCGTGTTCCTACACAACGATTATACACTTGAGCATTTAAACCATCGGGGTTGTGATACGTAGCATATACCGGGCATACAGACTCACATGGAGCATAATCACACTGTTGACAAAGCATAGGAACAAATTCGGTTACCTCATTTTTTTCATAATAAGGTTCTATGCGCAACCAGGACATTTCATGCCCTTTGATATGTTCCTCAGGACCAACTATCGGAACATTATTTTCAATATAACAAGCTGCTACACATGCTGAACATCCCGTACATTTATCAGTTTCAATTGCCATTGCCCAACGATAATCAGGATGAGTATGCTCTTCATAAAGTCCCGCTTTGTTGGTATATGAATCGTGGTCTTCTTTTTTCATTGGATTTGGAATAATCCCACGTCCTTCTTGTGAAGGAGATCCAGACAGTATAGGAAGTGATTTTTGTTGCCCCGTTTTTGTTATACGAATATTCTCACTATACCAAATCTGCTCTCCGCTCATTTGATTAAATTTAAAATTGTGAGCAACTGAATTGCTGCGTTCAATCAAGAGTACATGTTCTTTCAAACGAGGCTGAATCCGAATAGGTAGAGATAAAGAAAAGCCATCAGCGGTGAGTGTAACCACATCACTATCATGTAAATCCATAGAATGTGCCAATGGCTCTGATATCGAAATCCATTCTCCATAGGTAATCGTCGTTAATGGATCAGGAATTTCAGACATGAGTGGCAATATTTTACTGCGTCCATCATACGCCCGTAACGAAGGAATAACAGCAAGTACGTAAGATGAGAGGTCTCTTTTCTTTTGAGGTACATCGTGTAATGTCTTCACTGCCAATAGAGCATTAAAAGATACTTTTTCAGAACCCCTATTCTCTTCATAGAAACCTTTGTGTAACAAATCACCGATTCCATCTTTTCCTATATGTGTTGTCCATTCATTAACTAAGTAAGCTCGATAATTTTCCCACATTCGCTCTTTTGTTTTTACTTCGAGTATATCGAGTAAAACATCTCCGTCAGAACGTGTATTGAAAATAGGCTCTGTTGTTGGTTGAATTATTGAATAAACATTTTTTCGTGGATTTGTATCACCCCAAGATTCAAGAGAATGAGAAAGAGGAAGGATAAGATCACATAGTTCTAATGTTTCATTCATTATGTCAGCCATACCAATTTTGAATTTGGCATGTTCAACATTTGACTTAAAACTATCATTGGTCTGTGCACCTGGATTTGTCTGACGTATAAACATCACACCTATTTCTTTATCTTGAAGTCGACGTGAAAGTTTCTGTATATCGTTATATGAACCAACATTGGCATAATTTTCAGAACGGCTAAAATCAATTGTGGAATCAATCATTCCCATGGCCCATTGTAAAATACCAGCAAGCACAGCATTGCCTAAACCTTGATTTCCTGCAGTTGCTAATTCACCAACAATAAGCAATGGGCGTTTAGCTTTTGATAATGTATTTTCCAACGTTTGTAATTCGGCAAGCGCTATCCCACAACTCTGTGTTACTTCTTCCCTCGTTATTTTTGGTATATTGGCAATGATAGTTTCTGGAATTGTATTTTTGTAATTATTTTTTTGCACAAGATAGGCAAGTAACGTGTATTCAGTTTCTGGATTAATAACAAGACGATTATCAGCAGCCAAACCCGATAAGCTGACATGAGGCTCAATCTGGGTCCATGAAAAATAGGGATTTTTAAGCGCTTCCGCATATTGTTTTCCATATGAAACAGGACTCACAAATGTTCCAACAATATCCGTGCCCATGGTAACTAAAAAATCAGCATGCGCAATATCGTAATAAGGAATTTCTTTTTTACCAAAAAGCATTTCATATGCTTCACGAATCGATATATGGGAAAATGGTTCAAATTCTCTTAACCGTTCAATATTCAAATTCTTACAAAACTGATCAATGAGTTTTGATAATGATCCTGTGGTTCGTCCTGATAAAAATACTGAATGCTTTTTATCTTTTTTATCGTGTGTTAAAGCCTCATCAATTTTCTTGTAAGCTTCTTTCCAGGAAATTTCTACAAAACTATTATTTACTCGCATCAATGGATTTCTTATGCGCTCCGGATGATAGAGACGACTGAGAGAAGCTTGACCTCGAACACACAAACCTCCCTGATTTATAGGATGATCTAGACTACCTTCAAGTTTTATAGGAGTGATAACATGCCTATCATTAATTACTTTATCATATGCTTTTACGGATACTCCACAATGTGCCGGGCACTCAGTACAGGTAGATTTATAAAAGAGTGGCTTGCCAGGTATAATTTCTTCTTCTGGTGGAACAAGATAAGGAATCAGTTTTTTATCAGTAGGCTTCAAGCTGCAGGAAACTGCTGCAAGTGTACCTCCTGTCGCTAAAAGTATCTGTAAAAATTCACGTCTATTCATTATTATATACCTCTATCTCCATATTATTTATGACAAGTCAAACAATCCGTTGAAGCTTTATATTCTGGTTGACGGTGACAATTAATACACATTCCCATAGTCAATGAACGTACTTGCTTTACTGTATCCATGCCTTGTAATTGGCCATGGCAGCTTTCACACGAAATACCTCGTTTAATATGTCGTTTATGAGAAAAATAAACATGTGAAGGTAATGTATGAACTTTAATCCATGGAACAGGTACTTTATCATTCCAAAATTTAGTTAATTTCATAATTTCAGGACTGTTTGTTTTTACTGTAGCATGACAGGACATACATTTTGATACGGGAGGAATTATTGGATTTAAACCTGCATCCGTATATTTATGACAATCGACACATTGCAAACCAACTTTTGTTAAGTGAAGTTTATGGCTGAAGGCAATGGGTTGTTGTGGAATTCGTTTATACGTATACCAATAAGCACCATATAATGCACATAAAAGAATACATGAAACAAAATGTCCCACGAGTATTAGTTTAATGAGTGACTTCATTTTTTTCTTTTCCTAAATATTCCATCATATACAATACTACCGATTCTAGTTCTTTACGATTTAAAGGCTGAGCTGGCATCGCTGGATAATCCGGGCTGACTTTCCATGGAGCTTTAATAAACTTTTTAAGCAGTTCACGGTCATTTCTATATTTTTCAATTATTTCTTTATGAGGAGGACCAACTTTCTTTGTAGTATATTCATGACACGTAACACAGCGAGTTTGGTAAACTTCTTTTCCAAGCGTCGCATCTGCAGTTACCACCTGATGTGCGCCACGTTGATCTTCTAATGCCAAGCGATACGCTTCACTTTTTTCAAGAAGAACTGATTTGTGATCACTATTAGCAGTATCTTTTGCTAAGTGGTCTCCGGTTAATAAGAAAAATAAAAAAAGGACCAAATATACCAATGATTTTTTATTAACTGACTGAGTAGCGTCTGCAAGAAAATAATAGGTTTTTAAACCAACACGACTTAAGAAAATGAGCGCAATAATGTAAATAATGAAAAGTCCGCTGGAAAATACACTCAAGGGTAAGGTGATCAAATGCCAAAGAAATAAAAGTGGCACAAGGAAAACAGAGACAAGAGTAAGCCCTCCCCCAAAACCACGAACGAATTTTCTATAACTTTCCGAGAGCGAAGATTCGTGTTTTCTAAACCAAAACACGAGAAGTCCCACACCAGTAAATGCAAAACTTATCATGAAAAACAATAAAAATCGCGCAGCTGAATTTGCATTAAACACTAAAGGAACCGGCGTTTTTAAGAGCTTCCAATGTTCAGGGGAAAAAGAAAGTGATAAGGTACTAATAAAAATAAAATAACCGATTACAAGAATCATAAAGCTGAGTGCGCCTATACCATTAATGATTAATGAATTATTTTCTTTATCCACACTTCGATGGTATATCCATTGAAATAAAGAGCCTACCGTTATTATTCCAAGAATTACTTTAAAATACGCATGTAATTGAAAAGCTGTTTCGTAAAACCATTGAGAGTAAAGCAGCATGATGGCAAGGAGTGGAATAATCCCCAAAATAATACCAACCCCAATATTACAAGGAATAATATCAAGTATATCTTTTCCAAAAACTCGAGCTTTCTCATTAGGCTCAATTCTATCAACTCCACGAAAGAATACTGAAAAAAAAGTACTGCCAATAAGCATACCCATATACGGCAGATTAATTAAGAGAGCCATAACCATTAAATAATTTAAAAGTTGAAAATGCTCAGGAAATGGTAAAAGTACATCATTCATATTTTTCTCTATACGCAACGTCATAACT
>JAHFAK010000139.1 GCA_023250585.1 Deltaproteobacteria bacterium | reverse complement strand
CAAAGATAAATGGAGCTTTGTATTTATTAAGCCAGGTGCAATAGCCTCTATATGATTTATCTTTTCTCGAAACCAAATCCATCAATTCTTTGTTTCTCATAAATTTGAAAAACATGTCTGTTTCAGGAGATAATTGTGAAAACATATTGTCGGCTGTGTTGAGTAGCCAATTAAAATCTCCTTTTACTTTTGCATTGCCAGTTTTAAATGAAATGCCTGTATCGTAATATTTTATTTTATCCAAATTTAATCTTAGTGCCCTTTTTTTGTAAATTTCATTTACAATTGGAACAACAAATTTTTTAATTTGATTTCTAAATAACGCAACGTGTTCTTGTTTGTAATCTGTTCGTGAAAATCGCAAATAAGCTAAGTCAATAAAATTATTTAAACCTAAACTTTGTGCCGTTTCATGCCTAACCTTTACCAATTGGCTGTAAAGTGTATCTAGTTTTTCTGCGTGAGATGCAAAAAAATTCCATTTGGCTTCAGCAGCTATTTTTCTTTTGTTTCTGTCAGTATCTTGTTCAAAAACTTGAATGTCGGCAATATTTCTTTGAGCGCCTTCAAAGTTAATTTTAGCTGAGGCAATTAATTTGTTGTATTGGCTGCTTAACTGATTTTCTACTTTTAAGTTTTCAATTATTAGCGGACTGCTAGTTAATAACGCTGCATCTATATAACTAAAAATGGATGGTCCCCATTTTTTTTGAATCTTATTTTTATATGGAGAAACTCTTAAAAGTTTATAGAATTCTAAAATTATATTTTGGTATAAGGGATAATGTGTATCAAAATAATGGGCTTCTGCTGTATAAAAAGCATCTTGTGTATTGGCATTGTACCTAATTAATGCTAAAGATTGCATCGTATCAACTTCTGCCCTAAGATTATTTATGGTATCAATAGCATCTTCGCAATCTGCAAAAGATTTGGAAGTTAATAAGTTTTCTAAAGCTTTTCTAAATAAATTTTCAAATATATCTAAATCCGGACGCTTGTATTCGAAATTATTAAAAGTGCCAATATGTGCCGGAGACTGATTGGGGGCTGCAGTTTTAAAACTCATAAATTCTAATAACGTAAATTATAATTGACAGGCACTATTTTTTGTTTTTTGAATCTTTAATTATTAAAACAATATTTGTATTAATATTAATGTAAGTTTTAAAACAAAATTATTTCATAAAGATACTCAGTATGCAAATTAAGCTAAAATACATTTTATCGCCAAAAACAGCTATATGTGCTTATGGTATTCAAATGTATTTTAGTTTATTATTTTCAGTATGCGTTAGCTTGGGCTTTGCTCAAGAAAATACAATAACTGTAGGCTTTCAATTTAAACCCATTGTTCCCATAAAATATTTTTTTACAGAAGGTGCAGATATTACCACTGGTAGTGGGTACAGGTTTCGGATGCAACAACAATTTGGTACATCATGGGGTATGGTAATACGTAAAGGTTTTAATAAACGCTTTTCATTAGAAACCGGGATAAGTTATGTTAATAGATCGTACACAATTAGCATTGATGATAGTGTGCAAGTGGTAAACGATAAATTTCATCTAATAGCCTACGAAATACCTGTAAACGGATTAGTTTATATTCGACTATCGGATAAATTATATATGAATGTAGCATTAGGACTTTCTCTTGATATGTTTCCTTCTGATTTATATACTGAAAATGATAATTATAAACATTATTCAGTACGTAAATCGTGGATATTACCTGGTGTTTCAGCTAATCTAGGATATGAATACCGAACTGAAAAAAAAGGTTTTTTTTATTTGGGATTTTCGTATCATAAACCTTTTTCAGATATGTATAATTCGGTGATAGAATATGATAAATCAAGCATTCCGGTTGAAACAGTACATACTGCCTTAGGCGGAAATTATTTAACGATTGATTTTAGATATTTTTTTCATGCCGATGTATTAAAAAAGAAAGTGAAAAAAGAAAAGAAATCAGATTCAAAATAGTAAAAGATAAATAGACACAAATTTTACCAATTAGGGTGCTCCTCTAAACTTACCAGCCTTTATTAACAAGGGTTAGCTGAAAATTTTGCACAAAAAAAGCCCCAAAAGAGAGCAAAAAGCTGCAAATTTGGGGCATGACATACTACACAAATATACTATTTTCTCACAAAGAATTACTTGATGAGAAATTTTTACAAACAGATTTAGGTGAATTATATCAAAGCATACCCTTTGATGAATTAGCCAAACAAATTCCACTACCAGCATACAGTATAAGCGGCAAAGGTCGCAAGCCATGGTTTGATGTGAAAGGCGGGATTGCGCTTCAAGTATTAAAATCGTATTTACAAACTAGTGATGCCATGGTAATAGAACGAGTTAATACAGATTGGAGCATGCAACTATTTTGTGGTATATCTTTAAAGCCAAGTGAACGCATATTGGATTTAGATTTACCTAGCAAATGGCGGGGCTATATCGGCAAGCATTTAAATATTGATACCATGCAAGAATCTCTAGCTCATTTTTGGAAACCTTATATGGAAGAAACCAACATTGGAATGCAAGACGCCACTTGTTATGAAAGCAGAATAGCCTATCCAACAGATATAAAATTACTATGGAAAAGTTGCGAGCAAGTGTATCAGATGCTACAAGAAGTTCGTAAGAAAAATGGCTTAAGAAAAAGTCGCTCGAAATTTGGTAAACGCAAAGCTGAATATATTGGGTTCCAAAAAATGCGAAAAAAAAGCAAGGGTAAAGAAAGAACGATGCGAAAAAAACTCTTGAAATTTTTACTACGTCTTTTAACTTTATTAGAACAACAACCTTCAGCATTATCATTAAAAAAAGCAGGCAAGCTTAGTACTATTATCAAAGTTTATGAGCAGCAACATCACAGAGCTTATGGCAATCCGGATGAGCCCATCAAAGATCGCATCGTATCATTAAGTAAACCTTATATACGCCCCATCATAAGAGGCAAAGAAGTAAAGCCAGTAGAGTTTGGAGCTAAAGTAAATAAGTTGCAAATAGATGGAATCAGTTTTATCGAACATATAAGTTTTGATGCATTTAATGAGTGTACCCATTATAAGGAGGGAATATATCTTCAACGTAAACTTTTTGGTAAATGCTCTCATCAAAGCGCAGATGCCATTTATGCTACCAATGAAAATAGAAGCTATGCTACAGGGCAAGGTATTTATACAAACTTTGTTCCTAAAGGCCGACAAAAAGTTCATGAAATGGAACAAACAAAATTGCTTCGCAAAGAACTTGACAAAGAAAGAGGGACTGTTTTAGAAGGAAGTTTTGGTAACGAAAAAAATCATTATCACTTACAAAAAATAAATGCCAGAAATAAGCACACCGAAATTTGCTGGATCTTTTTTGGAATCCTAACGGCTAATGCTTCTATCATTGCTCAGAGAATACAATCACAAAAGCAACAACTAGCCCGAGCTGCTTAAAAGTAAAATAAAACTAAAAACAAGATGGATATTGCGAGTCTAAGGGTGAACTATATCCTAAAATCAAAAAAACGCCCAGCAAAAAACAAACTGATGTGCGAACAAATGAAATACTGTAATTTTTTACTCGGAAATTTTTTTTGATCACTTTTTTTGTTCCATTTAGAGGAACACCCTAGTTGAAAATGCGGATTCTTTGGTTATTACTAAAAAATGGGACAGACCTTACCAAATTGCCTTAATTGGGTTTTTTTTTCTTACTTAACTGTACATTATGGATTAAGTTATAAATTTTGGGGAGACACAAACTTTATAGCTTTCATTGTTTTTTTTACTATCTGTTTATTTGTATGGTACAGTATAATTGCCTTTTTAGTTAACAAGACGGACATTACAGTATGTAATAGTATAATCACTGTAAAGGAATATCCATTATCATTGCCATTCTCTGAAAATAAGAATATTAATGCATTTCACATCAAACAAGTTTATGTAGCAAAAAAGGAAAATACAGTACGCAGAGGAATCAGATCCCGGCCCACCACTTTTTATAACTACGAAATAATGATTATTTCAAATACAAACGAAAGTACAGTTCTCTTTGAATCAATTTTCACACCAGAAGATGCGATATTTATCGAAAAAAAAATTGAAAGATACTTAGGCATTAAAAACTCTCGTGTAGAAGGGGAATATAACCCCAACGTGGAGTTATAATATTTCAATGCGGAGAATACCACCCCTAATCTCCGCACATTATGCGGAGATTAATTTCTATAATAGTCCCCTCTGCGTCTCCGCGCCTCTGCAGTAAAAAACATATATTTATATTTTACAAAAAAATATGACCACCATTTTCTCTGACGAATATTTTATGCGCGAAGCTTTAAAAGAAGCTAAAAAAGCTTTTGATAAAGATGAAGTGCCCGTGGGCGCAGTGATTGTGTGCGACAATAAAATTATTGCGCGTGCGCACAACCTCACCGAAACATTAAATGACGTTACAGCTCATGCCGAAATGCAAGCCTTTACTTCAGCAGCCAATTATTTAGG
>JAHFAK010000032.1 GCA_023250585.1 Deltaproteobacteria bacterium | reverse complement strand
ATATAAATTTTAAGTATGGTCAAGCGGTTGTTCATTATGGATCATACGGTGGAAATCAAATTTATTCATCGGTAGCGTGGCGAATGAATGACACTCTCAATGAAGAAAGCTAAAGTCTCTTTCCCGTGAGATCTATATAAAACTCATTACCTTGTTGGTCTTTAACCTTCGCACGACCTCCAGAGTAAGGACCAACTAGAGCATAATTTTCTGGATAAACTCTCTTGCCTTCAAGATCTATATGAAACTCATTACCTTCTTTGTCTCGAACCACTGCACGACCTCCAGAGTAAGGACCAACTAGAGCATAATTTTCTGAATAAACTCTCTTCCCATTAAGATCTATATGAAACTCATTATCTTTCTTATCTCGAACCTCTGCACGACCTCCAGAGTAAGAATTAACTCCAGCATAATTTTCTGAATAAACTCTCTCCCCATTAAGATCTATATGAAACTCATTATCTTTCTTATCTCGAACTCTTGCACGACCTTCAGAATAAGAATCAACTTGAGCATAATTTTCTGAATAAACTCTCTCCCCTTCAAGATTTATATGAAACTCATTATCTTTCTTATCTCGAACCTCTGCACGACCTTCAGAGTAAGAATCAACTTGAGCATAATTTTCTGAATAAACTCTCTCCCCTTCAAGATTTATATGAAACTCATTATCTTTCTTATCTCGAACTCTTGCACGACCTTCAGAGTAAGGACCAACTCGAGTATAATCTTCTGAATAAACTCTCTTTCCAGCAAGATCTATATAAAACTCATTATCTTGTTTGTCTTGAACCACTGCACGGCCTTCAGAGTAAGCACCAACAGCTGAATAATTTTCTGAATAAAGTCTCTTGCCAGCAAGATCTATATGAAACTCATTATCTTGTTTGTCTTGAACCACTGCACGGCCTTCAGAGTAAGCACCAACAGCTGAATAATCTTCTGGATAAACTCTCTTACCAGCAAGATCTATATGAAACACATTATATTGCTTGTCTTGGACCACTGCACGGCCTTCAGAGTAAGGACCAACAGCTGAATAATCTTCTGGATAAACTCTCTTACCAGCAAGATCTATATGAAACTCATTACCTTGCTTGTCTTGAACCCATGCACGGCCTTCAGAGTAAAGACCACCATCAACATAATCATTTTTGTTTTGATAGAAGCTGATGAGAACGTCACTAATTGTATTCATTTTTGATTTGAGGTCTTTTAATTTCCTCTCAATATCCTCGTTGTTAATTATCTTTGCGACCTGCTTTTTATCATTAATTGTCCTTGCCAATTCCTGCTGTCTCACATACTCTGACTCAAGCTTCTCGAGATGATTATATTGAGCAATGAGTTTTGTTATTTCCTTAGGAAGTGCATTTTGTTTTTCTAATGCCCTTGTTAATCGCCATGTCGAAATAGTTGCTCGCGTTTTTTCTACAAATAGACGGCAAAAATTAGCTTGAGAGATAGCTGGATAAATAATGCATAGTATTATACCTACTATTCCTAAGAAATGAAAAAACCGTAAATTCTTGTGTATTAATGAGCGATTCATTATCGGTTTCTCAATAGAGCATGTCTCGTATGTTTTTTTTATTGTGCATAGATTCATCTTAAACCCCTGTGCTTATGATTAATGATTATATTCATGTTTTAGCATATTGCATTATAATGTCAACAAAAAAATTACCTCCTGTTCATCATATGCAAGAAAGCGCATGTGCCAGTTTATTCACCAAAAGGGTAACACGTTATGCAATTGGCAATGTAAATGAGAATTGAGTCCCACCTGAAGGGTTATTCTTTACTCCCACCTCCCCGCCGTGTGTTTGAATGAGATGTTTGACAATAGCAAGGCCAAGACCACTGCCGCCGAGTTTTTTTGCATTGGGTTTATCAACTTGGTAGAAACGCTCAAATACGCGGGGAATATCTTTTTCGGGAATTCCACTCCCTGTATCAGTGACAGAAACTCGGCAGTATTTATTTTCTTTTTCTGCTGAAATAGAAATAATTCCTTCTTGGGGTGTGTATTTAATTGCATTATCAACGAGATTTGAGAGCACCTGTTTCAAAGCTTTTTGATCAACTCTGAGGAGATACTGCGCTTTGATGAAATTTTGAAACGTGATATTTTTAGTTTTTAATCTATCAAAAAAATCATCGTGAATACTTTTAACAACCTCAGAAAGATCAACAACACGGGGTGCTATTTCGAAGTTTCCTGACTCAATTCGTGAAAGCTGAATAATATCTTCAACAAGACTCTGAAGCTCGAGAGCATTCTTCTCGATTTTTCTAACAAACTGCAGTGCAACACTTGAATCGTTTAATGCCCCTCCCCGTAAGGTTTCTGCATATCCTTTAATATTCGTGAGAGGTGTTTTAAGTTCATGAGAAACATTTGCGACAAATTCTTTCCTGGTTTCTTCTAATGCGCGAACTCTGGTTATGTCATAAAATACCGTGACACATCCTCGATCTCTGCCATTATTAATAAACGGAACAGTATGGACAATAAAATACTTCTCTTCTAAATTAACCGAAATTTTTATTTCTTTTTCGCTCGATATTTCTTTCTGGATAGTACGCTCAACGAGATCATGAATTGCCTTGTTCCGTAGACATTCAAGCATTGTTTTTCCTACATAATTGCCTTTTAGAGAAAAAAGAGAGTGAAATGAAGGATTAATAAAAACAATTTCGCCCTTTTCATTCGTTATTACAACTCCTTCAACAACTGCATTGATAATGGCCATTAAATGATTTTTTTCATTCGAGAGATGTGAAATTTCTTTTTTAAGATTTTCTGCTACTTGTTGTATTTCTTTGAATTGGTTGTTTTTTAGTCGAGAAAGAAATGAAGACAAAAATGATTTCATCTCAAGGCCTTTCTTTAAAACGATACCCTATCCCTCGGATAGTTTCGATATAATCACCTGCCTCGCCTATCTTTTCTCGCAAACGTTTCACCGTTGTATCAACCGTACGAGTGGTGATGGCGGCATAGTATCCCCATACTCGATCGAGTAGTATATCCCGCGTTGCGACTCGACCTTTTGTCGATAATAAATACTCAAGTAATTTAAATTCAATTGCGGTGAGTTTTATTTCTTTATTATTCACTCGAACTTCGAATTTTTGGGGATCAATAGATAGAAGACCAAATGAAGCAGGTTGCTTCTCTGCCTGGCTCTGTGGCTCATCTTTAAGACGTCGCGCAATTGCCTTAACCCGTAACACCAATTCCCTCGGGCTGAATGGTTTAGTCAAATAATCATCAGCGCCGACTTCAAAACCTACAATGCGGTCTATTTCCTCGCTTTTTGCTGTTAGCATAAGAATCGGAATATGCTTTGTTTTTTGATCTTGTTTGAGAAGCCTTGAGATTTCTAACCCTTCTATATCAGGAAGCATCAGATCAAGGATAATAAGGTCTGGCAGCAGTTTTTTGGCTTTATTCAAGCCGAGCGCACCATTTGGGCAAATCTCGGAATTAATCTTTTCTTGCTTAAGATTATAGGCAATGAGTTCCGCAATATCATGATCATCTTCGATTATGAGAATGTTCATGGTATTTTCAATAAGATGGTGAACGCTCATTTGTCAAGAAACGCAATGCCGTAATTGACATCACCCTCAATCTCTTCTAGGATGCAGCGGTCATGCAGCCAGGAGCTCATACAGATATTTTGTCTTCTATGGAAGAAACGGATAAAAAACCAGAAATTTCCTGGTTTCGAAAAAAATATGGAATAACAGTGGGTGATCTTCCTCCTACGATTGCTTATTTTTCTGCTGAATTTGGTATTCATGAATCATTAAAAATATATTCAGGTGGACTTGGCATTCTTGCAGGAGATCATTTAAAAAGCGCAAGTGATTTAGGACTGCCCCTTGTCGCTGTAGGTCTTTTCTATCATCAGGGTTATTTCAACCAATCGATTAATGAATCAGGCCATCAAGAAGAAGTCTATCTTGATAATGAGCCAAAAAAAATTCCCATTGAACAATGTACTGATGACGTAAAAAAACCACTATGTATTATTATTCCAATAAATAAAGATTTGGTCTCTGCCTATATTTGGAAAGTTCAGGTTGGCCGCGTGAGCCTGTATCTTCTTGATTCAAATCATGAAGCAAATAAACCTGAATATCGCGCAATCACCGATACATTATATGGCGGAGATAAAGAAAAACGCTTATGCCAAGAAATGGTACTCGGCATTGGCGGCGTGCGAGCCCTCCAGGCGCTCGGCTATAATAACTGTATTTATCACATGAATGAAGGGCATAGCGCATTTCTTGTACTTGAAGTTATTCGATCATTAATGAACACTAAAAACTATTCATTCAAAGAAGCAAAAACAGCATGTGCTCGTCTCTGTACTTTTACTACTCACACACCTGTTCCGGCAGGACATGATACGTTCAATGAAAAACTTATAGAAGATCACTTTGTCGAATATCTCAAAGAATTAGGAATTTCACTCAATGAATTCATGGCTCTGGGAAAAATTAATGAAAGCGATCCTCAAGAGAATTTCAACATGACCGTATGCGCACTTCGGTCTGCGCAATTCTGCAATGGAGTAAGTAAGCTTCATGGCAAAACATCGCGACAAATGTGGATGAAACTTTTTCCAGAAAAAACTGAAGACCAAGTTCCCATTATTTCTATTACCAATGGAGTTCATCATCCAACCTGGATGGGCAGACCAATGCAAGAGCTTTTGAATAAACATCTTACTCCGGAATGGACAAAAAACCCTGCAGAATTTGCATCGCGATCTACAATTGAAACCATTCCTGATGAATCTTTTTCTAAAGTACGCGTAAAGATGAAAGAAGCGCTTATGCAGTATATTGAAAAAACGCATAATCTGATTTTAAATCCTGAATATTTGACGATTGGATTTGCGCGGAGATTTGCGACATACAAACGCGCAGGACTGTTACTGCAGGATTCTGAACAACTACTCAAACTGCTCACCAATACGGAACATCCTCTCCAGATTATTTATGCAGGCAAAGCTCATCCTAAAGATGCTAAAGGCAAAATGCTTATCCACATGATTACTTCATTTATAAAAGAACATAACCTGAAAACCAAAATGATCTTTCTCGAAAACTACGATATTTCAATGGCAAAGTTTCTGGTTGCAGGAGTTGATATGTGGTTAAATAATCCGTTGCGGCCGCAAGAAGCCAGTGGAACAAGCGGAATGAAAGTTGCATTCAACGGTGGTCTTAATGCAAGTATTTCCGATGGATGGTGGGAAGAAGCCTACAATGGCAAAAATGGATGGATTATTGGTACGCCAAAAGAATACAAAACGATTGAAGAACAAAATAAAGAAGAAGCTAAAAGCATCTATACTCTCTTAGAAACCCAAATTCTTCCATTGTATTATAATCAAGCAAGCGCGTTTCCTCATACATGGATTAGCATGAACAAAGAAGCGCTCGCATCAGTATGTCATTACTTCTCAACTCATCGTATGATTCAAGAGTATTGCGATAAAGCGTATGTTCCACTCATGAAAGAAGTAACTAAAGTCTGTCATTCCCGCGAAGGCGGGAATCCAGAAACAAAGTTTAACAAGACTGGATCCCCGCCTTCGCGGGAATGACAATTGGGAGAGGGAAATAATCATAATGAAAAAGATTAACTTTTTATTTGGCATTCATATTCATCAACCCGTGGGAAATTTTTTACATGTTTTTAAAGAAGCATACACGGTTTGCTATTTGCCTTTGTTAAAAACCATTGCGGATTATCCAAATTTATCTTTTTCTCTGCATATATCAGGACCTGTCCTAGAATGGATGGAAGAAAATGGCCATGAAGCACTTGAGCTGCTTGAGATGTTATCCGATAGAAACCAAGTCGAACTTATGGGCGCAGGTTTTTACGAACCCATCCTTCCATCGATTCCTGAGAGAGATGCAAAAAATCAAATACGTTTTATGCAGGAGTATATCAAAAAAAGATTTAACCGAACCATACAGGGCATTTGGCTTACGGAGCGCATATGGGATCCAACCCTTCCTAAAATGCTCAATGAACTTGGCATTGAATATACCATTATTGATGATGCACATTTTCGCTATGCGGGAATTCAAGATACAACAATTACCGACTACTATATAACTGAACATGAAGGTTATCCACTAAAGCTCTTCCCCATTGATATGAAACTTCGTTACGCTATTCCCTATAAAGAACCTCAAGAAATTATTGATTATCTTCGAAAGATCCATGAAGAAAAACCAGATAAGGATCTCACGATTAGCTTTGCCGATGATGGTGAAAAATTTGGTTTATGGCCAAGCACGTATAATTTTATTACTGAAAAACGCTGGCTCCATCGATTCTTTGAGGCATTTTCAAAAGTAAGCGACACTATTGAATTTTCGAGTTTTGGGCGTTACTTACAGAAAGCTCCTCCCGCAAAACGCACGTATATTCCTAACGCCTCCTATCACGAAATGCTCGAATGGGCAATGCCTCCGCACGCAATACTCACCTATCAAAACTTGGTGAATAAGCTGAAAGAAGAAAATGTATACGATGAATACAAACCATTTGTTCGTGGAGGTTTTTGGAATAATTTTTTAACAAAATACGAAGAAGTAAATAACATGCACAAACGCATGCTGAATGTTAGTAAAAAAGTAAATGCGTTACGCATTCAAGAACCCACTTATTTTGGAACCAGTGATGCAGACAAAGCCGCTAAGCATTTGTATATGAGTCAATGCAACTGTTCATATTGGCATGGAGTTTTTGGAGGAACGTATTTAAATTACCTTCGCCATGCAAATTACGCAAATATAATTGCGGCAGAAAAATATTTGGATGCCAAGGCAATTGAAGATAGAGATTTAGATAGCGATGGATTAAAAGAAGTACGGCTTTCGAATAATGAAATGAATGCCTTTATAAAACCTTCCTACGGCGGATCTATTTTTGAAATTGATTTTAAAAAACCTCACTTTAATATTTCTAATTGCCTTGCACGACGGTATGAAGCATATCATGAACGGCTTAAAAAAATTATTCCGGATGATGGAAAGCCAAAATCAATTCATGAAAAATTAAAAATAAAAGATCATCGGGTAAACAATAATTTATTTTATGATAATTACCAGCGTTATTCTTTTATGGATCATTGTTTTGCACCATCAATTGCATTTGAAGATTTCCGCAAATGTTCGCATCAAGAGCTTGGAGATTTTCTGACATCCCCCTACGAATATTCAATCGATAATGGCATATACTTGCAACGAAGTGGCATCATCACGGATGGCAAAAAAAAATATCCCGTTCACCTTAAAAAGAACTTTTCGATCAAAGACGCTTCGCTACTTGCTCAATATACGCTTACGAATCATTCTCATGACGAACTTAATCACTTACTGGGGATTGAACTCAATCTCTCCATGCTCGCCAAAGATGCACCAGATCGCTATATCAAATTTAATAAAGAAATCACGCTCCCAAAAGAATGCATTATCGAAGAAACATCTTCATTTTCACTTATCAATGAATGGGATAAATTCGAACTTACCTGTCGCGTTCTTGATTCTCAGAATAAAGAACTCACCGCAACGCTTTGGCATTTTCCGGTTGAGACCGTGTCGCTTTCCGAAGGCGGATTTGAACTCACCTATCAAGGTAGTTCATTTACGTGGCTTTTTCCCTTAATTCTTGATCGGGATGAAAGTCTTTCACTGAATATTGTTCTTACTTGTATCAAACTGCAATAAAAGCCATTCAGAAAAGCCATCAGAATTTTCTTTGGACAATAGAAGGAGAAAAGAATACAAAGAGACGTATAGTGCACAGAAGCGTATAATTTTTTAGCAATAAATACGAAAGGAATAGTGCAATGAAAGTATTTTTTTTTCTTTGTATCATTTTTGTAAGCACTTCTCTTCAGAGTAAAGCAGAAGAGAAGGAAATTACCTTGTGGGTTTCTAACGGGAATATTGCGAAAATACTTAATGAAATTGCTCAGCCTTTTAATAAAAAATATAAGGTAACGATCTCGGCAGCAACTGTTGATAATACTGTTGAGCAATTTAAAACAAACGCTCTAGGAGGAAAAGGTCCAGATGTAATTGTATGGGCTCATGATATTATTGGAACTCTCGTTGAAAGTGGACTGATAACATCCGTTGAAATTTCTCCATCAGTACGAAAAGAAATATTTCCTGTGGCACTTGATGCTTTTACCTATAATGGGAAGCTCTATGGATATCCTTATAATTTTGAACATATAGCACTCATTTATAATAAAAAGCTGATAAAAATTCCTCCGAAAACTTTTGAGGAGCTTTTAAAGGTAGCACAAAATTTCACCAAAAATGATCACTATGGTTTTCTCTTTCCCGTTAATGACTTCTATTTTTCTTATCCTATCTTTAAAGCTTTCGATGTATATATATTTGGACCGAATGCAAGGGATATTGGGCTCAATTCAAAAAGAGCAATCGAGGCGGCAACCTATATTAAAAGTTTTACGATCCCTCCGAAGGGTTCCGGGGAAAAAACGCTTATGCCTATTGATGTTGATTATAATACTATGATGCGTTTTATGATCACCGGAAAACTTGCTATGATGATAAACGGAGCTTGGTCTTTACCTAAGCTACAAGCTGCCAAAATAGATTATGGTATCGCACCAATACCAACGATCCGAGGGAAAAAAGCACTCCCTTTTATTGGAAGTTATGGTTTTTATGTCTCGCGAATGAGTACGCATAAAATTCTTATAAAGACATTTATAGAAAACTATATTTACCAAGATGATGCTCTCATCAGATTATATAAAGAAGAAAGAAGAGCTCCCGCCATTAAGACCGCATACAATAAGTTAAAAGACGATCCAATTTATAAAGCTGATCTTGAAGGGTTTTCAAATGCTTATGTAGAAGGAGCTCCGATGCCAAATGTTCGAACAATGGCATCGGTTTTTGGCACCATGAAGACAACACTTAGTTTGATTACGAGAGATAAAGAATCAGTTTCTCAAGCATTAAATCGAGCTGTCGATGTTATAAAAAAATCTTCGAGAAACTAGTTATGCTTAATGAAAGTAAAGAGTAAAAAAAAGATTACACCTTATTGCTATTTATTCTTTTCTATTGTCTCTTTTTTGCTTCTCATCGTATATCCTTTGCTCTATACCTTTTATATATCTTTGACCAATTTAGGCACAGGACATATTCTTAATTGTACTGAAGCAAAGAAGATTATTTTAGAAGAAGTAATTTATCCCGACAATGCTGCTATACTTGATTTTAATATACTTGAAAAAAATAATGCCTTCATCCTCTACATGAAACAATCAGAAAGGAAAGCGTATCAGATCTTTCTTCCAAGAAATACTCAAACTGAAGAGATACTTACCGGAACTCAAATTTCAATTGATGAATATAAAAAACTTTCATCGTGTAAGAATACCGCAACTTCTGAACAATTTATTGAGCATCTTACACATTTAGAGAGAACTACTTTTCAAATCGAAAATCGAATATATAAGCTTACTTCCCTTACTACACTCAGTGAAGTACAAAAACGGTATAAGGAATTAAATACTAGTACTATTATCGATACGAAAACGAATAGTACATATCAACCAGACTTTTCGACTGGATATTTTGAGACACCTTCTGGAGATCGTCTCCTCCCTGGTTTTGTAACAAGAATAGGGTTCCAAAATTATCTCAATTTCTTCAAAGGCACTTCTTTTGGAATTCCTTTTCTCAAAATTTTTCTTTGGACTCTTATGTGGGCTGCAGGGTCGACTATTTCCGCATTCATATTTGGTCTTATTCTTGCATCATTACTCAGTTCTCAAACTATATATGGCAAAAAGATATTTCGAGTAGGATTTCTCATACCTTATGCAATTCCCGTATTTCTTTCTGCAATGGTATGGTCAGCTATTTTTAACTTCAGTTTTGGTCCTATGAATAAACTCGTCTCTTATATCTTGCACATAAAAATTCCTTGGCTGCTCGATCCATTGTGGGCAAAGCTTGCTTGTCTTATGGTAGGTTTATGGGTTGGATTTCCGTATATGATGCTTATTTGTCTTGGCCTCATACAATCAATACCTCAAGATCTTTATGACGCAGCAAAAATTGATGGAGCAGGGTTTATTCATCGATTTACTAAAATTACCTTCCCATCGCTCTATAAACCCATGCTTCCCATTCTGATTGGCACATTCGCATTTAACTTTAATAACTTTAACCTCATATATCTTTTTAGTGGAGGTAATCCTCCTATGGTAGACACAAACACTATGGGAGGTGAAACCGATCTTCTTATATCCTATACCTATAAACTTGCTTTTGGCCCATCTGGCTCTAATAATTTTGGTCTTGCCTCCGCAATTGCAGTCATCATTTTTATTCTTATCGCATCGATGAGCATATTCAATTTTAAAATTTCTGGAGTTTTTAAAGAAGAAGAGTCTCTATAATGTTGAACCGAATCAAAAAAAAATCCATAGCAATTTGTTCGAATCTTATACTTCTTTTTTTCCTCTTGATTGTATTGTATCCAGTATATTTCATTATGATAACTTCCTTTGAAAGTTCTGATACCTTAGTAATTGAATTTTCGGTACAAAATTTCAGTTTAGATAATTGGAAATATATTTTAGGAATAGACTATATCAATACAGTAACACAAGAAGTAGTGAGGTCCCCATATCCTTTCATCATATGGTTTAAGAATAGCATAAAAATTGCTTCTATTACTGCAGCCATTGTTCTTTTTATTTGCACTTTAGCTGCCTATGGCCTCTACCGGTTTACTTTTTTCGGGAAAAAATATTTTTTGATTTCGCTTATTATCTTACAAATGTTTCCTTCGATGATGGGTATGGTTGCCTTATTTTTACTTCTTTCAAAACTCGGAACTTTTTTCCCATGGTTTGGACTCGATACTCATGCTGGTCTTATTCTTACCTATCTCGGGATGACTCCATTCTTTATTTGGTTAACAAAGAGTTATTTTAGCACGATCCCTAAATCTATTGTTGAAGCTGCAATGATTGATGGTTGTAAAGAGTTTACTATATTTTACTCAATAATACTTCCGTTAGCACTACCCATGCTCGTTGTTATTTTTATTTTGGTTTTTATTACCGTGTTTTCAGATTTTGTCATACCTTCTATACTCATCAAAGATCCAAAGCTCCTAACGTTTGCAGTAGGGATGCGCGAATTTATTTCTGCTTATGATATACGATGGGGAAAATTTGCCGCGGCAACAATTCTTGGAGGACTCCCCATTGTTATCATTTTCATGATTACTCAAAAATTTCTTGTGCAAGGATTAACAAAAGGAAGTGTGAAAGAATGAAACATCAATGCAACTCGGATTTTAAATTGACTTTCTATCTCCTCTTCTTATTAAATATACTTATTACCCTAAAAAGTGCTCACTCTATGATTCAATCTAACGAAAAAGACCTTTTTGTAAAACGAAAAAATGATTGGAGAATCGGCCATATTGTCTATGAAGTTTTTCTCGATAGATTTTCACAACCAGAAAATGTAGAGAAAAAAAAATACCTCTATCCCTCACCAAAGAAATTACACACCTCATGGAATGATAAACCTAAGAAAGGACAATACTTAGAAAAGTATAGTGTTTGGTCCCATGAAACAGAATTTTGGGGAGGCGATTTTGCAAGTTTTAAAAAGAAGTTGTCCTATCTCAAAGAATTAGGGATCGAGGTTATCTATTTCCATCCTATTTTTCATGCTTTTACTAATCACAAATATGATACGATTGATTATATAAAAATAGATCCTGCCTATGGAACTCATGAGGAACTTGTTGAACTCATTAAAGTTCTTCACAAAAAAGGAATGCGTGTTATTCTGGATGGTGTTTTTAATCATATGGGTGATAAAAGCCCCCTGTTTATTGATGCATTAAAAAACAAACAAAGTACCTACCGAGATTTTTTCAAATTTACCCAGGATAATACCTATATCGGATGGAGTAATGCAAAGAGTTTACCAGAACTGAATCTTCTCCATGAATCAGTTCAAAAATATATATTTTTAGATCAAAATTCTATTCTTCAATCCTACCTTCGCAATGAAAATATCGATGGATGGAGGCTTGATGTAGCCCATGATATTGGATTTTCTACCCTCAAAAAAATTACCCTTGCCGCTCATTCGGCAAAATCAGATAGCATAACGATTGGAGAAACGTATAATTATCCAGAAAAGTGGCTTACTGTTGTTGATGGCATTATTAATATGCATGCACGCCAACTTATACTTGCTTTGATAGAAGGAAAAATCTCGGGACCAATAGCTCTCGATATGTGGGAAGAAATGATTCACGATGCGGGAATAGAAAATATCTTAAAATCATGGATCGTTCTGGATAATTACGATACACAACGTCTTTCTAGTATACTCAAAAAGCCCTTTCAAATAAAACTTGCTCAGGTGTTGCAACTTACCTTACCGGGATCTCCGTGTATATATTATGGAAGTGAAGTTGGAATGAAAGGCGCCGAGGACCCAGCCCAAAGAGCTCCAATGCGATGGGATTTAGTAAAGAACACCAATTCAATATATACCTTGTTTAAAAGGTTAATCCACATTCGAAAAAGTGAACCAGCTTTACGCTATGGTAACTTTCGAAAACTTACAAGCAAAACGAGCTTTGCTTTTATGCGTACCACAGATTCAATACATGAATGTATTCTCATAATAATGAATCCAACCAATAAAAAAATACAAGAATTTATTCAAATACCTGAAAGTAAAATACAAGATTATACTGAACTCAACGATTTACTATCGAAAAAAAGTTTTATTGTACATGCCGGAACCTTAGAATTAGGTATTCCTCCTTATGAAGTATTCATTTTAAAACCGAATATTGTTATCCCCGCTAATGGCTATAGCAGATACGATCAAATAATCGAATAGGATGTCTATATATAAATACGTTTTTGCGTTTCTTTGTCAAAAAAGAGAAGTCTGTCTTCCTGAAATGAAACAGGGATAACATCGCCAACGGGATAATCTTCAAAAGGGAATGAACGAGTGAATAACTTCTTTTCCTCTCCAATACTTATAGAATATAAAGTCTCATGGCCAAGCAGCTCTTTAACTTCTATAGTTGCACTCAGCTGTATGGGATAACGTTCATTTTGAGGATATATTTTGATAAATTCAGGTCGAATACCAACGATGATTGCCCGATTTTCATATACCCGTAATCGTTCATACCGTTCGCTAGAAAGTGAAAATGAAAAGTCTCTCCTTTTAAAGTGAATAGTAGTATCCTGAAAAGAAGGTGCCATGCTTATAAAATTCATTTGTGGGGTCCCAACAAAACCAGCGACAAATTGATTAACTGGGTTATGATAAACTTCCATGGGGGATCCAACCTGTTGAATAATCCCCTCATTAATAATGACTAATCTATGCGCCAACGTCATTGCCTCTGTTTGATCATGTGTTACATAAATAGTTGTAATCTTGAGGTCATTATGGAGTTTTGCTATTTGGGTACGAATTGTTACCCGTAAATCTGCATCAAGATTGGATAAAGGTTCATCGAATAAAAAAACTTTTGGTTCACGTGCAATAGCTCTCCCCATAGCAACACGCTGCCTTTGGCCTCCCGATAGTTCTTTTGGTTTACGATCTAAGAGATTTTCAATCTTCAGTAATTGTGATACCCATAGAACTTTTTCTTGAATCTCTTTTTTCGGAAACCTGCGCATTTTTAATCCAAATTCAATATTTTTTCTTACTGATAGATGTGGGTACAGTGCATAATTCTGAAAGACCATCGCAATCCGACGATCTTTTGGTTCAATGTTATTTACGAGCTGACCATCTATATACATTTCTCCTTTAGTTATGTCTTCAAGTCCAGCAACCATTCGTAGTAATGTCGTTTTCCCACATCCTGATGGTCCAACAAAGACGACAAACTCTCCATCAGCGATATCTAAACTGAATTCATGAATAACCTGTATTTTTCCAAAAGACTTATTAATATTCTTGAGTGTTACACATGCCATAAGAGTCCTTAATAGTATCAGAATACGCAGATATTTCAACAATCAATTGCCGAAGACCTTCCTACAAAAGGTCTTTATTGTATTTTTTAAACCGTTTGTACCTTTCTTAGATTCATCGATTGATCTATTACATTCGAGTGCATTGATAACGGCTTCATTACGAGAGAAATTCTCATAGAGTTGTTGAAGATAACGTAAACTTGCTGAATCTTTTACATACGTTGAATTGGATTTTGGGTAGAGTGAATTTGTTATGGCAAGGGTACTCCAAAAAGTAGTAGCAAAAATAACTTGCATAACATTATAGAGCTTTTGATAGCCAAAATCAGCGACTCTTCCAAATTCCATCTTTACGGTATCTAAAGCAGCAAGCCAGATGGCTAATTTATTTGAAATTTTCCCCACTGCCCGTAAATGGGTTATCATTTCGTTCCACGGACCTCCAGCAACAGTTCCAAGAACTACATTCCAAATAACCATACCAACGCCTGAGAGTGTAAAAACCGAATGTGTTTCACCCATTGGACCGAGAATGAGTCGCGATAAATAAACACAAAATATGCCGAAAGATGGGCATGCAATCAATACATCGCCTCGAGCACTTAACAATTGTAAAACAGGTACACTTAATTTTCCAATTTTTACTAAAGAAGATTGCGCAAGATTAAATGCTGTTAAAATATTTTTTGTAGATTCTAGTGCGCTTCGTGTATTGATTAATTTTCTTTCCTGATCCTCTAAATACGTTTTAAATCTTTTGATTGCTGGACTTAATCCTTCTCGAGTAAAGTCGCTCCAATAGTTTATCCAATTCAGTACTGACTGTGATATCAACCCGAAACCAACTGAAAATCCAAAACTTAATGCAATATACGACAATCCTCTTTCAATTGAGCTTACTTCATTTCTATTTATAAAAAGCAGTACACTACTATTAATGAAAGGAATTAATGCTCTTGGTATTGTTGCGAATATCGCATCCATGGTAATTGGAGCGCGTATATATTTTGATTTTTTATATTGATGAACAAAAAAATCTTTAACATTCGCTAACGCTGAAATACCTGCTTTTTTTTCTTCAGAAAGATGTTCCCTGGAGTTAATACATTCCTGAAAATAACTCCTTAGATGCGTCAATTCATGCATTCTTCTAGAATCCAATTGCGTATCTTCTTCTAGTTTTGACAATATCCATCGGATGTCATCAATGCGTATTCTTTTAAGCAATTCATCTTCAGTTTTTAGTGTTCTATCAATCAATTTTCTCAATTCTCCTTTTAAGAGGAGTTTTGTTATTTCTTCGTCTGAAATAGCATCGCGTTTTTTTATTTTCAAAATCCATTCATCAAGATGATCTGGCTCTGGAATTACAAATACTATTGGATCAACTCCATATTTTTCTTTGAGATGGCGTATTAAGCGCTCATCATCAGGATGGATATATCCTTCAGTAATTATTATTGGTGGTTCATGCAAGGTATTTCCTACTCTTTGAATAAACTGCTGTGAGGAAATTCTTTTAAACGCTGACGTGTCAGGTACATTAGATAGCTTATGTAAAACAACAGTTCCTTGTGGTGAATTAGGATCTTGAAAATCCGTTATTGTCCCGTGTATTCTAATGGATACTTTTTCAGGTTCAATAAATTCATTATGACCAAGGGACCCATCTCCTCCAACACTAAAAAAAACCTCAGAGCCGCTGTATTTAATTTTAAGTAGTTTTTCAAGTTCAGAGTCATCAGCCAAAACTCTTACGCATAATGAATAAAAAAATAAAAAAAAGATAAGAGTTTGTTTATTATACATTTTCCCCTCGTTAAAAAAGCATTCTATCTTCAAGTTACTTAAGTTAAAATATTATACAGTTCCGTACTTTTTTTAACTTGTCCTCTTCATAGGCTCTCTTTTCTTCTTCTAAATGCTTTGATGCTTCAACTATTTTTTCTCCATTTTCTTTTTTATATTCATAGTATCCATTGAGTAATTCACTATTCATTACAATGAGTGTTTCATAATGGTCAATATATCCTCTCGTTCTCGGATTAAACTCAAGTATAAGAAATCCATTTTCTTTTTTAAGGTGCATTGAAGCAGCTAAACTATCGGTTCTCGGTATACCCAACGGCAATTCTACTAAATGATCCCCAAATTTATTTGCTGCATTCAATAATAACGCGAATTCTTCTTCTGATATATGAGGTGTCTCCTGAGGAGTTCTCGGGTGAGGATGCTTTTCAAAATCAAGGTGGAACGAAAAAGTGGGAAAATCAGTGTTAAGAAAATGAAAAAAGTAACCAGACGCAGGAGATATATGAAGTTTACCTATAAGCTTTCCATCCGCGCTTAATCGTTTAATGGGAATAACCGTAAAATCTTTTTTTTCCTGAATATACGCATAAAATAGTATAAAATTTTTATGAAATGTCTCAGATATTTCTCGTATTGATGCTCGGATAGCCTCTGTTTCTTCTGCTTCCTCAGGTGAAAGTCCAAGAGTTTGGACTATATATTTATCATCTCGTGGCATAAAAAATACACCTTCTTTATTTGATACCTGCCAATCTTGCGGACATGGATTACAAATAAATTGACCTGGGAGTGTCATTGCAATACCGTCTCCTCCCAGTGCATAGAAAGCCCAACTGCCTAATGTTTGGAATGGGTGTTGATCTTTTATAATTTTATGCCCCATCCTATTGGCTACAACTTCACGAGGACCAATTGAACCTCGTGAAATATAATTAGGAAAAAGGCTTGCGCTATCATGGTAATCTCCTCGCGTTACCGGATTACCTTTCTTATCAACAAAATCTCTTTTATAAGTAGCACCAGCACCTTTTTGGTCAGTAACGTCTCTGAATGGAGCGGGAGTTCCAGCTCTGCTCATAAAGCTTGCTGCAAAAAGAATGGTCTCCGCATTACTCAGAGATCCTTCATTCTTATAAAGACCTGGGGCCGCTGTTTCGGCATATCTCCCTGTATTGAGTGCACCAAGAGGAGCACCTTGTACGATATGTACCCATTTCGCATAACGAGTAATTTGTTCCTCGGTAAACATACCGACGATTTCACCCATAATAAGTGAATTTGGAAATACCGCGAGTACTACATTAGAAAGCCCTTCAATAAGAGGCCTACCAGAAGTCTCCCTAAAATGAGAATACGCGGGTAGTGCATCAATGCGAACAATAAATTTTTGATCTAAATTTCCACCAGTAATAGTTCTTAAAAAATCTAGTTTAGCAAGGCAAAATAGGAGCTTCACCAATTCATCTTCTGTTTTGGGTGTATTAACATTACCCCAACTCATGAATATATCATTACCCCTCTGAGAACTATAATATGGACCATGCCCAATTTCATTCGGGGCTCCTGGTTTTTCTGACATTCTGGGGTAGGACTCAGTTATGATTAAATCCTCATCAATAGATGGACCCTTTGCCATAGTCAATTGATAGAAGGGAATCTCATGTCCTTCTTCATCTATGATGATATCATTTTGAATGTTGATGGGGTGAGGTCCTTTTCTGCTATAACCAAATAACCTAAGCACTTCATCAAGGTTTCGGTATAATGTTTCGCTCCCCGATAACTCATAACCCTCGACTTGAGCTATGTGATGAGGATCCGGCCAATCTATAATGGGAACGAGTCCACTTTTTCTATAGGCAGCAAATGCTTTTTGGAGTGCATCATTCGAACCAAATAATGAGCTTCCTCGGCTTGCACGAGGAGAATACAACATGAGAGCCGCAGGAAACTCAGAGACACTTAATCCCCAAAAAACTGTATGAGCTCTTCTATCTTTGTCTTTAAGATTAAAAGTAAGTGGGTTCACCGGAATTCTATTATCATTCTCAAATTCGCCAGGATTAATCCAGACATGGCTGAAACCAAACTCCAGTTGCTCTGTAGTTACTGCTAAACTTGTTTCATAAAAATCAGGGATCTGGAGTGGTTGACCATCCGGAGCTTTTACAACACGATACGTATATATGTTTTCATACGGAACTGCTTCTTCATTGATAGGTTCTCCAAAGGCTTTTTTGAGTAATAAAAAGGCTTCTTCATTCATCAATGATTTTTGCCAGTACTTTTCAATCATTGAAAGTAATTCCTGGCGTTGAAAATTTAGTAAAAATTCATGAAAAGAAATGGGTAAGTCGTCTATACGTACTTCTCCATTATAGTACCCATTCAAAACGAACCTCGTGTTATCGTTTGTTAAGAGAAGCCCTCGTTTTGCAAGCAACCCTTCGTTTGGCCAGCTTAATTGTTCCAAAAACCCCTTGATTATTTGACTGAGGAGCTTTTTTGCATCATCCACTTGAAGTTTACTCAGGTACAATCGATTGAGAAGGGCTGTGTTAAAAATAGGAATTTGAGTAGCTTCTTCGTCTCTGTCCGCTGGTTTGGCATAGTTAATATTAAAACCATAAACTCCTACTCCATGAGTTAATTCTCTTTTATAGAATTTCATTGTAAATTCTGGAAGCAATGTATTATGACGAGAAAGACCTAACATAATTTTCTTACCTCCTGTACTTTCAATAAATCCTCGAGCAAATTGACTTGTCGTAGGTTTTAAGATGAATGAGTAATACAATTCTCCTTTTTCTATTTTTAATTCGTTCGATGGTATTCGAGTTTCAAAGAGTCCCGCACGAAGAATTTCTCGTAATTCAACAAGGAGCTCTTTTCTCGTATCCTCAGATACCAAAGTGTAGAGTGTTTCAATGATTTCGTTCAATCTTTTAATTTCTATATTCAAATTAGTTCTTAATATTAATTTTTCGGGTAGTTCTCGAGGATTTCCCTGAATATAAATTCTGAGTTCAAGAGTGTTTTCATCGCCCTTACTAAAAGGGAAATTCACATAGGCAAGATCCTCATCTTGAGTAGGGAATATAGTACTATAGATTTCTCCGTTGATAACGGATACAATCTTTGTAGTTTCTAAATGATTGAAAGCATATAGTTCTTTTCCAGAAAAGAGACAAAGAATAATAAGAGAGACAAGAAAGAGTTTCGTTAACGTTGATGTTACCAGCGCATATCTTTTTTTCATACC
>JAHFAK010000031.1 GCA_023250585.1 Deltaproteobacteria bacterium | reverse complement strand
ATATGAAACTCGTTGCTCGCGGTAATCGGTTATCGGTTATGCCGATAACAAAGGCTGAATTTGAAACTATTTGCAAAAAAGGCAATGTGGCGTATGAAATCTGAAAACGAATTAAAGAATCATTCAAAAAGTATATACAATTCATTGTCAATAGCCGGGTGAAAATAGGTGTGACGCTACTTCTCGCCCGTTTTGGTATAGGCACCTTACCACTCAAGTGTGCCACCGGTTTGGTATTCGATGACTCGTGTTTCGAAAAAACAGGTGAAAACAGATGTGGCCCACCTTTCTGATGCCTTGACTTCAGGAGTATTATTATTGAAAATTAATACTATACAATATGAGTCCAACAGTTTTTCGGCATAGGTCATGGCGCTTTTACTTTTTTTCTCGAGAAGAACAAAGAATGCATATTCATGTTGCATCACCGAGAGGAGAAGCAAAGTTTTGGTTGGAGCCCACGGTGTCTTTAGCTATATGTTATGGGCTTCCCGAGAGAGCATTAAGAGAACTAGAGAAAATTATTGAGGAACGAAAAGATGAAATCAAAAAAGCATGGAGAAAACATTTCAAAAGCTGAAGTACTAACCGTTACTTCTCATGGCCTCTGGGTTCTTGTAAACGATGCAGAGTATTTTTTGTCACATACTCAATTTCCATGGTTTCAGAAAGCACGACTTTCCGATGTGTTTCATCTAAAGTTATTACAGGGGGATCATTTGTATTGGCCTCTACTTGATGTTGACTTAGAACTCGATGCCATCACAGCTCCTGAACGCTATCCGCTGGTATATAAATAAACAATAATAACTGAGGGAGTACAAGGTGTGACGCTACTTCTCGCCCGTTCGGGTATATGCACTTACCACTCAAGTGTGCCACCGGTTTGGTATTCGATGACTCGTGTTTCGAAGAAGTTTTTTTCTTTATTGAGGTCAATTGCTTCTGACATCCAGGGAAATGGATTCGGTGAACGGTATTGTTCGGAAAGGCCAATACGAGCGAGGCGGCGATCAGCGATATGTTGAATATACTGTCTGAAGTTATCGGCATTGAGGCCAAATATTCCTTTAGGGAAAACTTCAGTTGCAAAAGTACATTCGAGTTCAACACCTGTTTTAATTAAATCTATTGCATGTGATTGGAACTCTTTTGACCATAGTTCTGGCTGCTCTTCTTTAATGGTATTTACCAGGTTGATACCGAAGTTAAGATGCATGGATTCATCACGCATGATGTACTGGATTTGTTCAGCTGATCCCATAAGTTTATTCTGGCGTTGAAATCCAAACATAACAGCAAATGAACTATAGAAAAAAATTCCTTCCATAATGATTGAAGCAATAATGATATTTTCTAAGAATTTTTGATCGCTTTCCACGGTACCTGTTTTAAAATGCGGATTAAGAATGCCTTCATTAAAAGAAAGAATAAAGGCATCTTTATTATAAATTGCTTGATTCTCGCGATACATATTAAAGATTTCGCTTTCATTGAGTCGTAAACTTTCGACAATGTATTGATAGGAATGCGTGTGAATAGCTTCTTCATACCCTTGACGTAACAGATACAGCCGGCATTCCGGAGATGTAATATGGCGATAAAAACCAAGTACAATATTATTTGCCGCAATGGAATCTGCTGTCGTAAAAAATCCAAGGACAATTTTTAATGCTGTTCGTTCATCATGTGATAAAACTTTAGTCGACTTCCATTCCTCAATATCATTTTGCATGCTGATTTCAGTTGGAAGCCAATGATTTGCATTTGCTGCATTATAGGCTTCCCATGCGAAGGTATGTTTTATCGGATACAGCTGTACTACATCTGCATCTTCTCCATTGATAATTTTTCGTTTATTGATATCAACTTTTTGAGTCGTTTTTTTAAAAGCCATACGTGTCTCCTATTGGCATGCTTCACATTCAGGATCATCAACTTTACAGGTGGCAAGAGTAGCCACTTCTTCTTGAGGTTCAGCTGCTACTGGAATTTGCACCTCTTCTTGTTTCTGTTCACGAATGTGAGTTGATCCATAAACATTCGTATCAACCGTTGATTTTTCAACTTGTGAAGCAGCAAGCGTACGTAAATAGTACGTGGTCTTTAATCCGCATTTCCATGCATATATATATGCATCGCTCAATATTTTTCCTGATGTTCCTTTAAAGAAGAGATTGAGCGATTGACTTTGATCGACCCATTTCCCTCTATGAGCTGCAATTTTTATGAGCCAATCAGAAGAAATATCAAATACTTCTTTATATTTTTCTTTCAGTTCAATTGGAATCTCTTGAATCTTTGAAATATTCCCATCGTTGTATTTAATCTTTCCAAGCATTTCATAATCCCAGAGTTTTTTTGCTTTTAAATCTTCAATAAGATAAGGATTCACAATAACAAAGTCACCGCTCTGATTGGATTTTACATAAATGTTTTTATAGATTGGTTCAATAGTAGGGAAGCAGCCGGCTATATTTGAAATGGTTGCGGTTGGTGCAATCGCCATACAATTTGAATTACGCATGCCATGTGCTTTAATTGCTCCCCTGACAATATTCCAATCTAAAGTCGTGCTTTGGCTTACTTCGATAGGCATTTCTCGCTCTTTTTCAAGAGTCTTTAACGTATCGAGCGGCAAAATACCTCGGTCCCATTTTGAGCCAGCAAAAGAAGCATATGCACCACGCTCTCTCGCGAGTTCTGTTGATGTGAGAATTGCATGATACGAAATAAATTCCATATTAGTATCGGCAAAGTTTACGCATTTTTCTGAATCAAAATTAATATCTTGCTGATAAAGCGCATCTTGAAATCCCATAATCCCAAGCCCAACAGGGCGATGGCGTAAATTTGAATATTTGGCTTCTTCGGTAGGATAAAAATTGAGATCAATAACGTTGTCGAGAATTCGCATTGCTGTTTCTACAGTTTCTTTTAAAAGAGGCAGGTGTATTTTTCCATTATGAATATGGCGACCAAGATTAATGGAACCTAAATTACACACTGCTGTTTCCTTATCTGATGTATTAAGCGTAATTTCCGTACAGAGGTTGGAATTATGGATAACTCCCATATGATCTTGCGGAGAACGAATATTGCAGGTGTCTTTAAAGGTAATCCATGGATGTCCCGTTTCAAACAACATGGAAAGCATCTTTTTCCACAGATCTCGTGCTCGGACTTTTTTTGTTATGGTTAATTTTCCTTTGGCAGCTTTTTTTTCGTATTCTTCATACAAGCGTTCAAATTCTTTTCCATAGGTATCATGAAGTTCAGGAGTTTCATGAGGAGAAAAGAGGGTCCATTCTCCATCACTAAGCACACGTTTCATAAAGAGATCAGGAACCCAATTGGCAGTGTTCATATCATGAGTTCTACGACGTTCATCGCCGGTATTTTTTCTAAGCTCAAGAAAATCTTCAATATCGTAATGCCATGTTTCAAGATACACGCAGGTAGCTCCTCTCCGGCGGCCACTGCGATTAATTGCAACGGTTGTGTCATTGGCAATCTTTAAAAAAGGAACGACTCCTTGTGATTCAACGCCGGTTCCTTTAATAAATGAACCGGTTGCTCGAATATTGGTCCAGTCAGTTCCGATTCCGCCTGACCATTTTGAAAGTTGAGCATTATCTCCAATGACTTTGAAAATATGTGTGAGCGAATCATCAACTGTATTCAAATAACATGAGGACAGTTGTGGATGTAATGTCGATGCATGAAAGAGTGTTGGTGTCGAAGGAAGATAACGAAGTGTACTCATGAGTTCATAAAATTTAATTGCCCATGCTTCTTTTTTTTCTTCATTTAATGCAAGTCCCATCGCAACACGCATCCAAAATATTTGAGGGGTCTCTAAAATTTTGTTTGTTTTTGGATTAGAAAGAAAATAACGATCATAGAGAGTTTGGAGACCGAGATATTTAAGGTCTTCATCTCGGCTAGGTTCAAGCACTGCACTGAGCTGCCACAAGTTAAAGGTAAGAAGTCGTTTATCGAGCTTACCCATTTCAACACCTTTTTGAATAGTATCGACAAACATCTGGCGATATTGCTGATAGAGACGTTCATAATCCATGGTGTCGCGGCCGAGTGTTTCCTTATAAATGATATTCAGTAAAAGACGTGCCGCTACTTTTGAGTAAGCAAGATCCTTTTCAATAAAAGACCTTGCCGCCATCATGAGTGTTCGGTCTATTTCTGCGCTTGTAATTCCATCGTAGAGTTCTGCTTGGCATTGAATAACAATAGCATTCAAATCAACAACATCTTCTATCCCTTGTGCTGCAAATGAAACAGCCTTACGAAGCTTCTCTAAAGAAAACTTTTCTTTTTCGCCCGAACGTTTGGTAACGAAGAGATTATTTCGTTCTATTTTTTTGAGTGTTTTTCGCTTTTCTTCTACTCGATCTTTACTATGTTCATACCTATAGAGAATATAAGCCTTGGCAACATCATAAAAACCTTTTTGCATGAGGATTTTTTCAACGATGTCTTGAATGTTTTCAACGGATGGCGTTGTCCCATTAAATGTCTGGTGTACTGCCTCAAGCGCATTGTGCGTGATCTCATTTAAGATTCCATCATCAACGTTTACCATGGTTGCAGTAAATGCTTTCCCTGCAGCATCTTTAATTTTTTCAGGTTTAAAATCGACAACCTGTCCATTACGTTTTTTGATTTTTGTTAGCATAGATATCTCTTTTTCATTCTGAAATTGTTGATTAGAAAACGGTTACAACCTACTTCGAAATAATTAGTATCCCAAATTTATATAATAGAAAATGCTAAGTCAAACGATTGTCGAGAAAAATAAATTTTTTTTTGTATCGCTCAAAAAACATTTTGTATGGAAGAATATTCAGAAACTATTGCCTTATTTTTATGCAATGTAGGCTATGTTTCTATTATTATTAATGAATATAGTCATTATATAGTTTGGCATCTACAATGCATTACAAAACCTTCTGAAATCAATATTAACGTTAACTTTTAGGAGGTATCTATGCATCATTTGATGAAAAATTTTGTTCTTATGCTTTTTGTTTTGGCGTCACTTTCGACACTCGCTTTTGCGGGGAAACAAGTTTCAGGAAAACTCAATATTAACACTGCCACTGAAAAAGAGCTTACCCAATTGCCTTTTATTGGTGAAAAAAAAGCTAAAGCTATTATTGAATTAAGAAAGCAAAAGCCATTACAATCATTAGAAGAAATTGAAAAAGTTAGAGGCGTAAGTAAAAAGATAATTACTGCACTCGAACCCCATGTAAAATTCAGTGGCGACTCGGATTTGAAAGTTGTCAGTAAGAGTAAAGAGCAAACTTCACGAAAGTAATTCTTCTAAAGCGTAGAAGGTTTTTTGAGGGATGAGTTTTTGATCATAATATTTTTCGATAATTTTAAGAGCATCTTCGGATTTTGTTATGTTCAAATATCTGAGAAGATAGCGTATGTCTGATTCGTCATGAAATTCTTTGCCTAATCGCATGCAGAGACATTTCATTGCTAATAAATACTCGGGATGTGCGCAAAATATTTTTAAATGAGACAGCTCTAAATATTCTGAAAAATTTCCATGAGGACTTAAAAAACCTTTTACGGCATCGTTGAGCCAATCAGTATTAATATTAAACTCTTCAGCTACTTTTTGCGCAGCTTCTTTTATTTTTGTTTTTGGTGCATAATAGCCATCGATATCTAGTGTTGATGGCCGTGTATTAAAGTTTAGGCACATAACAGCTCCTCCAACTAAATACAATTCTCCTTGGACATTTTCTTTGTGGAGTTTTTGGTTTAAGGCATTAAAAAGTTCGAGAATGGTTTTTTTGTCCAAAAGTATTTTCACACTCTATCTCCTGTGCTTGAATCAATGAAAATATTTCTTTTTCTAAATGCTACCGGCGAGTTGATCAGAAGATAGAGCCTAAGAGTTTGTAAGTTAGTTGCAAAATAAGGTGGAGAGCATGTTTCTACTTCTCTTATCCAGGGAGGTTGTGTTAGTCCCCTCATTTGAGCGGCTCTCTCAATCATTGAAGCTGTATATGCCATGGTTTCGCATTCAAGATTGTGTGGACGAATAGATACAAAATCATCCCACAGTTGAGGAGAGACCTTCATGAGAAGATCATGTAATTGTACATATGCAAATGCTTGATTGTGTTTTTTCGATAATTCTTCGTAAATGCTTTGAATAGTATAAGGTGAATTTTCAATGGAGAGCTTAGATAAAATCCATTCAGATAATGTCATGTTGTTTACTTTCGCAAGCTGAAAGAGTTTTTTCTTAGCTTCGGCGGTAATTCTGATTTGTAAGTGTTCAGATTTATTATTCTTTATTCTCATAAATTAAGAATATCATAGATGTCAATATTTGTCAATACATTTGTAATGACAAATAATAAGATCTGTCTGTTAGTAAAAAATATAGATTTATATTATAGGGCATGAGATATTTTTTGTTTCATGGAGAAACCAAAAGTATTAATCACAAAAGAAAGAATTCATGAGCGCGTGGAAGCGTTGGGGCAAGAAATTAATCGAGATTATTCGGGTACGACTATTACCGTAATTGGTATATTGAAAGGGTCAATTGTATTTCTTGCTGATTTAATTCGTCAAATTCACGTGCCTCTTTTTATCGATTTCGTTGAAGTATCGACGTATGGCGATGATACAAAATCATCGGGTGGGGTAAAAATAATCAAAGATCTTTCCCATTCCATTGAAGGCCATGATGTTTTAGTCGTTGAAGATATTATTGATAGCGGCCTTACGATGGAATATATATTAAAAAATCTTCAAACAAAAAAACCTCGATCATTAAAAGTTTGTGCATTTTTAGAAAAGCCGGTGAATGTCAAAAATAAAATCAAAATCGATTACAAGGGATTTACTATCGAAGATAAATTTGTTATAGGTTATGGCCTCGACTATAAAGGGTTTATGAGAAATTTAGATTATGTTGGATATCTTGAAACATAAGGAGGATTTTCATGGAAAAAATAATAATTAATACCGACCGGGCACCCCGGCCCATAGGACCATATTCACAAGCAATTAAATATGGAAAGCTTCTTTTTACTTCAGGACAAATCGCCATTGACCCAAAGACAAACACACTTGTCAATGGATCAATTGAAATTCAAACGAGACGAGTATTGGATAATCTCAAAGAAATTCTTGAGGCTACTAAATGCTCACTAAAAGAAGTAATCAAAGTAACGGTGTTTCTCAAAACCATGAGCGATTTTCAAAAATTTAATGAAGTGTATTCTCTCTATTTCGAAGACTCAAAACCTGCGCGGAGTTGCGTAGAAGTATCAAATTTGCCTTTGGGTGCTGCTATAGAAATTGAAGTTATAGCGATCTCGCATTAAGGACGAAAAAAATAGTATGCAGACATGGAAGCAAATAAAGAGAGAATTTAATGATATGTGGATTGCAATGGATAAATGGGAGGAAAGTGCGGTAGGCGATGTTATAAAAGGAGAAGTTATTTATCATGCAAAAAATCGTAAAACATTTTATTCATTCATTCGGAAACACTTTTCAAATAAAGATTTAGCCATTCGCTATACGGGCAAGATTTCAGGACCATTCTTTTTAACCAAATGAAAAAAATTAAATATTCGTATGATTTGAATCAGAATGTAATTCTCTTGCCAGGCAGAATACACGGACCTCTTGGCAATAGAAATGTTACTTTTGTCTTTGATCCTGGCGCTTATCGAACTATCATTTCAACAGATTTAACTGATTCTTTGGGGTATGGATCTAATAAGATGAGTAAAAAAATTCGTACAGGCTCTATAATTGGTATTGAAATGGGGTATACTCTTATAATTAATCAAATATCGATCTTAAACTTTGAGTTTAAAAATATTGAAGTAGCCTGTTTTGATCTTCCCGAACAATATGATATTGACGGTCTATTAGGATTAGATATTTTAGAAAAATTCTTAGTCACATTCAAACATAGAGAACATTGGATAGCTCTTTCATTATTAAAATGATTTGATGAATAAAACTGGTATGGGTATGTCCTCTAGATAAATAACCCTAAGCTCTGCCCATGTGAATTAAATTCCATTTTTTCGATTTTCTAGAAGTTGTAAAATTGAAGGAAGGAAGATGAATGAGGCAAGTAAGCAGGTGAGTAAGCCGATCACTGCAAGCACGCCAATTGATCGCAAGCCTTGATGTTCACAGAAAAGAAGCCCAACGAACCCTGCAATATTCGTCGCTGTACACATGATAATAGCACCGCCCGTATATTTCACAACACTTAATAGATTTCTTCTTGTTGGATTTTCAAGATATCGATGAACGAAGTGAATTCCATTATCAACTGCGATGCCCAAGAGAATTGGCAATATGATCATATTGAAGAATCCAAGTTTTATATCAAAAAGGTACATGATGAGGAGCATCCACAAAATTCCTCCGATGAGAGGAACAAGAATAAGAAACGCAAGTCGGAAACTTTGGAAATCCAATAGAATCAAAAGAAAGATCACGGACAGTGCAAGAATAATAGCAATTTTACCATCTCGAATCATGCTTTCGACGGTATCAACTAAAATGATAGGATTACCCGAGGTATAGAATGTTTTGCCATTCGCTTTGACCTCACGTACGTCATCGGCAAACGCTTTAGCTTCTAAGACATCCCAGAGTTGAACATTAGAAAAAATGTATCCAAAAGTTCCGAGTTTTCCATTTCGTGTAGTAAATATTTTTTTGATATAATCAGGAAGATTATCGATCGTTAACTTCTCAACGGCGAGCATTTTTCTGAATTCATCTATTTTCATTTTATTTTTTTTATCTTCAACGAGCTTCAAAGTTTTGTCGCCGAGCAGAGTTCGGATATTACTAATAACGGCGAGTTTTTGATCTTGTTCAGATGGTAAAAAAGAGAAGATTGTCCAGACCGTATCAATGGTTCGTGTGGTATCGTGTTTAATGTAATTTTTGAAATAGTCATCGACTGCTTTAATATCTTCAAGCGAATCAGTCATAATTACAGCGGGGCTAATCGATTTTTTATAAATCTTATTTACCTTTGTTGATATTTTTTCTTCGACTTCATCTTTATTCGTAAGGTTTTTGAAGTTGTACTCAAAATCGACTTTGTGAAATATTAAAAGAATAAGAGCAGCGATGGTTAGAAAAATGCTCATAGAAAGGAAAATTCGTGGCAGCGGAAGTGGTTTTTCGAAAAGCATTGGATTTATTTTAAATGGTTTCATTTTTAAGAGCTTCATTTTTTCAGCAAAAATAAGGAGGGAAGGGAGCACAATATACATAGCGGGCAGATACATCATGAGTCCTGTGCCAGTAATGAAACCAAGCTGCGAAAAACCTTTAAAATCGGTAAACATGAGTGAATAAAATGACACTGCTGTAGAGAGCAATGATGTAAGCGCGGCTTTCCCCGTCTTACTTAATGTTATCGTAAGCGCTGTATGAGGTGAAGCATTCCGTGATCGCTCTTCTTGATAACGAGAGACAATATGTATTCCTGATTCAATACCGAGCCCTAAGAGAATTGCAAATAAAAAGCCTGTCAGCATATTCACGTATCCAATACTGAGGGCTGTAAAAAGCATAGTCCATACGATTCCCATGACAAGCGGAAGAATTGCTATGATTACGGGAACAATGCCTTTAAGAAAAAGGGATAAGAGAATTGCAACAACAATTAAGGCGATTCCTCCAGATTGTTTTAAATCTTTGAGAATAGTATCATGTTGCTTTATTTGTTTTTTGAAACTTCCAGCGATTGAGAGTTTCATTGCAGGATGAAAGCTTTCTGGATGATTAGCTTTCCCAATTTCCATGATGGTATTAATCAGCTTTCGTGAAAAATTTATATTGCTTGTATCCCCTTTAGGTTTAATGATTATAGCAAGGACATTATTTTTTTCGTCAACGAGGTAATCCTGATTATATTTATTTTTATACTTCGCTTCGAGATCCTCAAAATTAAACATTTTATCACTTTTTTCGTCCTCATCTTCAAATAAATTAAGATACAGTCCTGATTGTTTCAGTTTTTCTGTTTTAATTTTTTCTTCAAGTCGATTTTTGACATCTTTCAAATCTTCAAGGTCAGCATAGAGAATTTTGTTTTTTTTGAAAAAGGACTTATCGATTTTATAATACACAAAATCTACGGTATCGAGTGCTTGAATTTGCGGTGCAACTTTTTCGGCGAAAGCTTTTGATTGATTAAGATCAGGGGATTCAACAACGAGAGTTAGGATAGCAACTCCGCCGACTTCTTTCTCAACTTTATGTAACATGGTGACGCTTTTTGTATTATCGGGTAAAAGATCCGCAAAGTTTGCGCGGAGCTTAATATTTTTTCCGTAGTAGAAGCTTACCCCTGACAATAAAAACGCAAGAATAATAATGAGGAGGTAGTGTTTTTCAAGAAACCCAACGTAGATTGATTGACATTTCTTATCGAATAAATATTCGGTGAATCGAACAATTTTTTTTACATATTTTTTCATTCATTAATCCTTCATGTGTACTCCCTCAGAAGGTGTGAAAAACTGAGATTTCTCGCAGACGCTCGAAATGACAACGTGCGGTCTTCTGTCATTGCGAGGAGGACACGTTTTCTTGTCCGACGAAGCAATCTCAAGCAGGTTCGGGATAAACTCCGCAATCCTACATATGTAGGAAGAGATTGCTTCAAACCCTTCAGGTTTTCGCAATGACAGTCGATTTGGACATTTTAGTTTTCCATCGCTCTTTTTCAGAAAATGCAGCTCTCTCTTGATTTTTTCACACCTACTCCCTTACTCTCTTATTAACTGAGCTGGTACCTTCATTTAAATTTTTTACTTGTATCTATTTTTTTATAAAAAAGCAAAAGGTTTGAAAATGTCGCAGTTATGTAATACTCAATAAACATTATTCATATAACAGTTTGAAATTATAAGTAATTTTATTAAAGTAATATCAGAAAAATTGGCATGGAATTTGCTTTATCTACAAGTGGAGAGGCCTATATGCGTAAGATACCACAAAAGACGGGTATTGCTACTTTATTAATTATAATAATGTTGGGAATGATTTTGGGTTGTAAAACTCAAACAGAGCAAATTCCTTTTATTCCTCAACAGGGCGGTGGAGGATTGAATATTCCTCCAGTTGGAAATGGTGGAGGAGCTAGTTCTTCAGGACAAAAGAATAATGGTCCTACTGCTCCACTTGATGAAAACGACGGAGGAAATGCAGGAACAGGGACCATAGCATCACCTGGCATATCTCCAATGTGTATTAAGAATCCACAAGGTTCAGATTGTCCGAAACCAAAAGATCCAAATCCAAGTAATTGGCCTGGTACTCAACCTCCGAAGGCACGTTCGGAATCAGGCGGTGGCGGAGGATTCTGGTCAGTTGGAAATCCATGGATGTGGCTTGTAACCGCTGGGATCGTAACGGTAGGAGGATTAGTTGCCTGGTATTTCGCAAAGGATAAAGGAAAAAATGCAAAAGTAGTAGGGAAAGGAATAGCTTGGCCATTTAAGAAGGGATACGAAAAAATTATTTCTATCGGTGACTTGAGTGTTGAATCTTGTAAAGAACATTACGAATCATTAGTTCAAGATTTTTATCTGAAACCGGAGGCAGACGCAGCAAGATATAATAAAAAAAATATTCCAGATAATAACCGTTCGGGTCTTTCACAATATCTTCAAGATAATCAAAAACTTTATGAAAAATTTTGCGAGCACATAGGCATTCTCAATTTATGTATGGAAGAGCATTCAAAAACGGGAGGAGCTTGGAAAAATGATTACACATTTACCCAAGAGCAGGTAGATGAATTTCAACAATATCTGCAAACGTCAGATATACCAAAATTTAAAGAAAAATATTTATTCCAGATCGATATGGACTTTTGTTTAGTTGATCTTCCCGCAATTGATCCTGATAAAGATGGTGTATTTTCTACACACATCAAAACACCGATAGATAATAAAGTTATCGTTGATGAACTGAAAAGGAATGATAATCTTAAGAGTTTTACCGCAGAAGATTTGATAAAAAAATATGGATTAGCAGAAGTTCCTTTGGATAATTGTCCAGAAGTTGCAAACCCCGATCAGCAAGATTCTGATGGAAATAGAATCGGTGATGCGTGTGATTCGATACCGGCAGAGGATCGAGGATCAATACCTTCCAACACTGGAACATCCATTACAGAAGGAGACTCAGATGGAGATAATATTGCAGATACTTCTGATAATTGCCCAACGATATCGAATCCAGGGCAGGAAGATAGTGATGGAGATAATGAAGGTGACGTCTGCGATGCCTGTCCTCAGGATGGAGATCAAGATTCCGATATGGACGGCATTTGTTACGGAGATGGCTTTTTAGAGAAGTGGCACCTTAATCATAAACTTTCTGACGATTCAGTAAAAGCTGTAGAAGTAATTGGCAAAAATGATAATTGTCCAGAAGTTGCAAACCCTGATCAGCAAGATTCTAATGGAAATGAAATCGGTGATGCGTGTGAGACAACAACCGAGAATCAAGTTGGAAATACTTTAGTCGAAAAAGATTTACTGAATGAAAAACGATATAAAAATGCATTAGAGGAATATCAAGGAGATGAGAACAGTAGTGATCAAGTACGTCTTAACAATGCTTTTGATAAGTTATTATATTATTTAAAGAGAAAATATGATAAAGTTGCAATGAGCAGCACTCCTAATGGTTCTGCTTACTTCTTAGTAATCAATGATATTACTGTAACTATCTTTTTTGGTTACGCACAAGAAGATGTTTTACCATCATCACCACATTTAATTCTTCATTATGTTTTACCAGGAGAGTCCCTCAGCAGGTGGTACTCTAAACCACTTGACCAATATCAAAATCTCACTGCCGTCTTCGATGAGCTTATAAAAATGATAGATGAAATTATGTCAAGGCTTAAAAAAGAAGAGCAACAAGTAGGCGATAATTATAAAGATACAGATGGCGATGGCGTAGAATATAAGAGAGATAATTGTCCTGAACAACCAAATGCAAACCAGCAAGATTCCGATGGTGATAAAGTTGGGGATGCTTGTGATAATTGTCCAAAAAAGCCAAATCATAAGCAGGGGGCTGATGATTGTTCTTCAGAGCTGAATAACGATAAGGATGGACTACAAAATAATGATGACAATTGTGTTGATGTATCTAATCTTGAACAGAGAGATCAGGACAACGATAAGATAGGTGATGTATGTGATAATTGTCCTACTATTTGGAATCCTGATCAGCTTGATAGCGATGGCGATACCAAAGGTGATCCATGTGACCATTCATAGATGCATTAATTGACTAAAAATATTCTCCGATGATTTTGCCTCTTGATGCTTGCTGGGCACCACGGATAATAAGAACTTTACGCGATGAAGCTTCTTTTCAATTTCAACCTCTTGTAAATAATTTACAAAAACACAAGGCAATAAACACTATTTTTTGACAAAAAGGAAAGCCTCATAACTGAGCATTACCTAATAGCTCATTTTTTGTCTTGATAATCTCTTATTTAGCTATAGAAAGATGATTCATGACCCTTCATCGGTTGTATAAAGATCCTCTCGAGATACATGACCAACAAATTGAAACAACTGATCGAGAATTACTTCATCGACTTCAGGTAACACGAATTTCAGTTGGCGAGGAAGTTGAATTCTTCAATGAACGAGAAGCCTATTTAGCCGAGCTCAAAGAAATAAATAGACGAAGCGCAGTTTTTTGTATTCTTAAAAAAAATGATGTTATTCCTGAAAGAAAACCAAAACTTTTTCTTATTCAGTCCATACTTAAAGGCGATGCTATGGATGATGTCATCGAAAAAACAACGGAGCTTGGTATCTCTGGCATTATTCCGTGTGTCACCAATCGCGTTGTTCCGCGAATTGGAAATAACAAAGCAAAGTGTGAGCGTTGGCAAAAACTTGTAGTGCCTGCGGTCATTCGATCTGATCGGTATGCTATTCCAAAAATACATGATGTCGAGACCATTAACTCTCTTAGTGAATCACTAGAATCGATAAGTCATATCTATGCAGTTCATAAGAACTTCAAAATTTTATTAAATGAACATGAAAAAGAAATAAAACTCTGGAATGTTCTTCAGAATAAAAACTATGATGCAATTTTTCTCATAATTGGCCCCGAAGGCGGCTTTGAAGAATCTGAAGTAAAAGCTCTTCTTGCAATGGGTTTTATTTCAACGCAATTTTCTGAACGAGTTCTTACCGCTGATGTAGCGGCAATTGGCGTCACTGCTTTAACGCAGTATTTGATTGGGAAATTATAACAAAGTGCCCCCGACCAAATGAGTTCATATGTCGGTCCCCACCTTTTGACGATTATTGGATAAAACAGTGTTTTGGTACCGATCGACATCTCGGCTTAACAGGTTGTCAGCTCATCTTTGAGTTTTTCCCCTTGCCTTTGGAAAGGCTTTTTAGCATATATATGATCATGAATAAGAAACGGGTAATAGTTGCTTTGAGCGGTGGCGTTGATAGTGCGACGGCAGCGTATCTTTTGAAAGAACAAGGCTATGAAGTCATTGGCATTAACATGAAACTTTCAGATGCCGAAAGTAAAACCCATCGTTCATGTTGTTCGCTTGAGCACAACATTGATGCGCAGAGATTTTGTGAAAAACTTGGAGTGCCATTTTATGTTCTCAATCTCAAGGATACATTCAAACAAGAGGTTATTGATTACTTTGTTGAGAGCTATCTCAATGCTCGTACGCCAAATCCCTGTGTTATGTGTAACGATAAATTAAAGTTCAGCACTCTTCTCGATTATGCGAAAAAGCTCGATGCCTATTATGTGGCGACGGGGCATTATATTAAGAAGAAATATGAAAATAGTCGGTACACGTTATATAAAGCAAAAGACTTAGATAAAGATCAAACCTATTTTCTTTTTGGCTTAACACAAAGTAAACTTGAACATATACTTTTTCCTCTTGGTGACTACACAAAGGATGAAATTAGAAATATTGCCCAAAAAATTGATACCAAAATTGCACAAAAGCCGGAGAGCCAGGAGATTTGCTTTATTCCCGATAATAACTATAGCGGATTTATTAATAAAGTTGTACAGATTTTACCAAAAGCCGGAAACATTCTTACTACCGATGGGAAGATACTTGGAAAACATGAGGGCATCCATAATTATACTATTGGTCAACGCAAAGGTTTAGGTGTAGCAAGTAACGAACCTCTCTATGTAACTTCAATTAATAAAGAAAAAAATGAAGTTGTCGTTGGAAAAAAAGAAGATGTTTTACGAGATAGTTTTACTGCATTTAATTGTAATTGGATCAATGATATTCCTTTAAACTTTAATGCTAAAGTTCGTATTCGTTATCGTCACACTGAAGATGATGCCGAGATTAAGCTTTCAGAAGATAAGAAAAAGGCATTCGTCACATTCGTACACCCTCAACCCTCCATTACTCCCGGCCAAGTTGCCGTAGTATATAATGATAATCAAATGCTCGGAGGAGGCTTCATTGAATAAAGGATTTACAGAAAATTATATTCCTGTATATAGTAATAAAAATGAAAGTACACTAAATCAATGTGACTATGTTCAACTATATGAAGTTTCTAAAAATAAAGAAGTCGTCTTTAGACAAAGAACACCTCAATCACATTAAAAAATTTGAGAAAGAAATTGGATTTAGATTTAAAGACAAAAATCATATCTTTAAAGCTCTGATTCATCCTTCATTTGCCAATGAGCATGGAGACACCATATTTTTTAATAATCAGCGCTATGAGTTTTTAGGCGATGCTGTTTTAGATTTAGTCATTAGCGATAAATTGATTGATGATTATCCTGGAATGGATGAAGGACAACTCTCAAAACTCCGAGCAAATATGGTAAGCGAAGAAGGACTCATGAGAATTGCTACACTGATTAATCTTAAAGAGTATGTGCTTTTGGGAAAAGGCGAAGAAAATTCGGGCGGAAGAAATAAGTCATCGATTATTTCAGATTGTTTTGAAGCCGTTATTGCAGCAGCATACCTTGATCAAGGATTGAACGCAGCAAAAAAATTAATCTATCGACTTTTTGAACCATATTTTAGTGAGATTGATGAAGTTAATATTCATCGAGACGTTGAATTTGACTATAAATCAAAATTACAGGAATTAATTCAGCGTTTACGAAAAGCCACACCTGTGTATAAAATTGTAACTCAAGAAGGACCAGACCATAATAAAATATTTACTGCAGAAGTCTTGATTAATGGGATAAGAATTACTACAGGTAAGGGCAAAAGTAAAAAAGAAGCGGAACAACAAGCCGCTAAAGATGCATTGATACTTATTAATTAGCTATAAGCTGTAAGGAGGTTTGTATGGCATATGTTGTAATGGATAACTGCCAAGGCTGTCGGTTTACTGATTGTGTTACTGTGTGTCCGGTTGATTGTTTTTATGGAGATGATACCATGCTCTATATTCATCCCGATGAATGTATTGATTGTGGGTTGTGTGTTCCTGAATGTCCCGTTGAAGCTATTTTCGCAGAAGATGAACTGCCTGAAGACAAAAAGGAATGGACTAAAATCAATGAAGATAAATCTACGTCCGGGACTCTCAAACAAATTACCGAAAAAGAGCCAGCTTTATCAGGTGCTGAAGCTAAGAAAAAACAACTCGGCAAATAATTATAATCAATTCATTCAAACGTTAACTTTGTATTATTTTTTACATTGATAATAGAGATAGGTTAACTTCGTGGCTCCCGCCGTGGCGAAGCTTTCTGAGTCAAAATGATCAAGCTCACGAGTTTCTTCTTTGATTATTTTGTAATCGTTTGAATTTCCACATGCGGTATAGATTTTCCAGTAAGCGTCTTTCTTTCGCATATCCACGATGTCTTTAAGTCCAGAAGGATTATAAACTACAACTCCAATTCCTTGTTCTTCTTTTGGAGCATACGGGCTTGGGGGCATTTTAGAAGCTGAACGCGCACATGCAAGAACACATAACAATACAAAAGTAAGGAATAATGAAATTTTTATGTTCATAATAATCCTCCATAAATAAAATTTATACGATATTATCTTCTGGTATTTTCGTTGAGCATGTTACAAAAGAGTAACCCTTGATCAATAGCATCATCAAGTGCAATATGGTTTTTTCGGGCCGAATCAAACCACATTTTTGGCATGACTTTTTTACGTATTTTTGAGAAATCAATTTTTAATAAACTCATTGCGAATGTTTTGATATCAATGGCAGAAAATGAAAAAGGACTTTCACCCGTATAGTGTATTAAGTACCAATAAATAAACATGAAATCAAATGTAGCCGGATATGCGACAAACACTGGATTTCCCGGAAGTTTCTTTAACCATATGACATATTCTTTCAGGGCGATCTTTGGGTCTTGTTGATTCTTGTGACATTCTTCCCAGGCTTTTGGTTGTGTCTTCCACCATCTCATGGTTTCAGGGTCCTGTTCAGCTCGTGGAAGTGGTTGTAAATTTGCTGAAAAAGTTGCAATTAATGTTTTATCTCGTTTGAATGCAGCTGAACCAAAGGAGAGCATCGAATACGGCCCTGGAATTGGCCCATCAGCCTCAATATCAGTACTTACATATATGTCTTCTGGCATAAAGACGATAGGTCTCATTTTTTGGAGGGTTCGTCAATATGAATACAAAAAATATTGTAACAGTTCAGTTAAGGGGAGGGATTAAGTAATTTCTCTACGGAACTGGATCCCGCGATCAAGTCGCGGGATGACAATTTGAGAGTGTTTCCCGTTTGTCATCCCGTGGCTTGACCACGGGATCCATCTTCATTTTTCCCCTTAACTGAGCCATTACAAATTGTTATTTAATCTCCATTGAAAAAGAGATCGTATGTATTTCTTCCCCAAATAAATATTCTGTCTTTCAATGGACCTTTTGGAGTTGTTTTTGGGTAAGCTTTAGGTAAGAGCTGAACAAGACGTGGTAATTCATCCTCTAATCGAGCTCCTTCGTAAAGAATTCTATAAAGCGTTTCAATAATAGGTAAGGAGATTCCCATTTGTTTGCTTAAAATATAGATTGATCGGGTAGCTGCAATTCCTTCAATGGTATCTTCAGATTTTCTGGATGTTTCGATTTCTTGTATTCTTTTTTGAAATACACGAAGTTTTTCTTCTAAAACATTTTGATCAAAGTAATCTTTTGCCGTACCTTTTCCAAATTTAACATTCCGTCCTCCTTCCGTAGTGACATGAAAGTCTGCAGCACCAGCTAAACCTGCTACTGTGCGTTTATACATACGAGGAGAGATTGTTTTAGCAAGAAATTGCATTTCTTCTAGGGCATAGGTAAAATAGGCGGCAATAGTATTCTTCCCAATAGAGAGGACATTTTTTTCTGCTGCTGCTTCAAGTATGCCATACATAATAGCGAGTGGATTTTTTGTGGCCGCGCATACCTGTGTTCCTGCGACGTCTTTGGTCATTTCAGCACCAAAGGCTGTATTCATCACTGTTTGTACTTTGCGTGCATTGGCTATGTTTCTACTGGCAACGACTAAAAATGTTTCTTTTTCTAAAGCAATTTCTTGTGCAAGCATTGGACCGGATGCATACACTAAATTTTTATTGGAATAGGGGGAAGGCAAATAGTGAGCAATAATATCGAGCATTCTCAGTGGATGCTTCTCTTTTTCATCGTTAATAAGATATCCGAAACCTTTATCAAGGCTCACAATGATTGGTGATGGAGTACCTGTGTGCATGACATGTGAAAGTTCTTCTGCGGTTTTTGCAGCGCCTTTTGATGTCACTGCAAAAAATATAATATCCGCTACTTGGACTGCTTCTCGAAGGTCAAGAACGCCTTTAAGATTATTGCTTAAGGGAATTTTTTTTCCTACACGATCAAGAAGTTTTTCACTCGTGTGATCCGTATTGATTTCTTCAAGAATATGCGTGCTGTGTTTTGTCCAGATTGTTACATGAAAGCCTGTATATGCAAGCGCATTGCCTACTGCAGTTCCAAACGTTCCAGCGCCAAGAATTGTAATATTAGTATGTTCAACATCAATTGTTAATCGTTGGTTGGAAGATTCTTGAGAAAAGATTGAACATATAAACGCATGACTTGGGTTGGTAGTGAAATGCAGAAAAAGAAATAACACTATAACAGGAAAAGAAATTCGAGAATATTTACGGTAGTTCATAGCTAGATTTTATAGCTATCTCACCTATCTTACCACATGAGGAATTTCAAGATATTTTGTTTATTTCCACAGATTATTATAGTATCAGCTCAGTAAATGGGAAAAATGAAGATGGATCCCGTGGTCAAGCCACGGGATGACAAACGGGAAACACTCTCAAATTGTCATCCCGCGGCTTGACCGCGGGATCCAGTTCCATAGAGAAATTACTTAATCCCTCCCATTAACTGAGCTGGTACTTATTACAGGAGTTTAAAGCTGCAGATCAATGAAAATAGGATCATGGTCTGATAGGCGTATGCCATTCCAGCTCGGTTTCTTGATAGATTCA
>JAHFAK010000030.1:18044-19744 GCA_023250585.1 Deltaproteobacteria bacterium | reverse complement strand
GCAAAATTATTTGATGCAGAAATTGTAGAAAAAAAAGAAGAAACAACACCGGTGACCGAAGAAAAGACGCCACATCCCGAAACGTTCTCTTCAGCAAAAGAAAAATATACGTCGATTCTTCAAAAATTACAAAATATTGAAAAGGAATATTCCAAAACTCCATCGGCCTATTATGCTCAGCTTTTTAAAGGGCATACGTATTTTAATCTTGGTGAATATGACAAGGCTATCGAATCATATAATGTGTTTCTCAAGAAAACCGATAAAACAAGTGAATTTTACCTTCTTACGTTAAATGCTATTGCTCTGTGTTTTGAAAAAAAAGAAGCATATTCAGAAGCCATAGCACAATATAAAAAAATGCTAGAAGTAAAAGGCGATTTCTTAAAAGACTTAGCTACCTATAACATTGCTCGTTGCCATGAAAAAACAAATAATCATCAAGAAGCCGAAAAGTATTATGCTTTAGTCAAGGATACCTTTGCTACTTCTTCTCTCGCTGACGAAGCAAAAAAACATCTCCTGATGCTCCCCACAAATCATGAGCTTACTAAATAAATTCAATTTCTTTTTTTTATTTCTATTTTTCATCTTGTTAAACAGCTGTAGTGAATCAAAATTTTTTCACGACTTTTCAAAGCATCAGGAAAATGAATTTCAGAAGAATCAAAAAATTCTTCAATCACGATGGGTTTTCAAATCAGAAAAAGATGAACGACATTTTGAACGTATGGCATCTTTATTTCAATATGGAACACCATATATTTATAAAAATTATGTCTATTTTGGTCTGAATGATGGTTATTTTTATTCATTAGATAAGAATTCGGGAAGACTTAATTGGAAAATTAAACTCACCGAAAGCATTCAATCAAAAATTATCATACAAGATGATGTTGCCTATTTTGGAGATGTTGATGGAACGATCTATGCAATAGAAGTAGGAAAGGGAAAGATCCTTTGGACATACGCTGCCTTTTCCGGTTTTGTTTCCCAAATCCTTGTTATCCGCGATGAGATTTCATTGTTACTTTCTAATGAGAGCTTGGTATTTTTGGACAAAGTTACTGGAAAATTTTTGTGGAATTATGAACGTCGCTTTGAAAAAACAGCGATTTATGGAAATGCAATACCGGTATATGACAATGGAAATGTCTATGTAGGATTCTCTGATGGGACATTTATTGCATTGAGTATTGCAGAGCGCGCGGTCATATGGGAGCGAGCCTTAGAGACGCGATCAAAATTTGCTGATATCGATGTACGGGCCATTATTGATGGCAACCGAATATACGTCATGACCTATGGGGGAGATCTCTATGCGCTCGACAAAGAAAAAGGTTTTATTGAATGGAAAGCAAAAGATGTCGGAGGTGTTGCTCACATGCTTTTGCACAACAATCATTTATATGTATCAAGTTCAAATAGAAAACTCTATGTAATTGACCCGTCGAATGGTGTTGTACAATATGTTTTCAAAAATCCTAAGCAGGGAGAAGTTTTTACGGGGCCAGTTAGTATTGGTAATTATCTGATCACCGGAGGATCACGTTCAGACATCAATGTATTTACTCCTGATTTGCAGTTGGTTGAAACCTATCCCATTGGTTCTGGAGTTATTGGTGAACTTGCTTATGATGAAAAAAATGCGGTATATTTTATATCGAATTATGGGAATGTGTATTCGCTCAAAATAAATC
>JAHFAK010000030.1:0-17944 GCA_023250585.1 Deltaproteobacteria bacterium | reverse complement strand
TTTGAAAGGTTTGAGTGAAAATAATGAAGAGCGTACGTACAATCTTCAAGAATTACTCAAGCAAGGCAAAGACATTGTCCTGTATTTTTATCCCAAGGATGATACGCCGGGATGTACCACCGAAGCATGTGATTTCCGCGATAACTTTGTACGACTCAAAAATAAGGCAATTGTTTTGGGAGTAAGCCCTGATTCAGTTGATTCACACAAAAAATTTAAAGAAAAACATGCTCTGAATTTTCCCTTACTTTCAGATACCGAGCATAAGACCCTTGAAGAATACGAGGCATGGGGTGATAAAAGCATGTATGGGAAAACATATAAAGGAGTCATTCGTTCTACTTTTGTTATTGATAAAACAGGTACCTTAAAAAAGACATGGAAAAATGTTAAAGTTAATGGCCATGTCGATGAAGTGCTCAAGACGTTGAGCAATTCTTAATAATCATCCAAATTTGTTGCTGTAGACCTCTAAAGATTTTTATAGACATTTTTCCGATGTTGTACTCGATAAATAAAAATTTTTTTAGCGTTATCATCAATACGATAGAGAATCCTCAATGTTCCAACGCGAATTCTGTATCCTTCTTCGCCGCTTAATTTTAATGAGCCATAAGGGCGTGGATTTTCAGCTAGAGTTTCGATAACTTTTTGAATTTTTGGAAAATCCTTTTTTTCAAGAGAATTGAGATCTTTTTGAGCTTTAGGAATAATAAAAATTATATAAGACGATTTCATTTTCGTCCTTTAAGATAATCATCAAGACTTATGGCAAGAGTTTCAGTTGAACGTAAGGTATAGAGATCAAGAAGATCGTGAGCAAGTTCTTCTCGGTCTATCTGTTCACGAATTGCCTTTTCAATAAAAGAGCCTTGTTTAAAACCATGAATCTCACAAAATTCTTTAACTGTCTTCTGAAGTTTTACATCAAGCTTAACTGCAAAGGTAGTTCTTGGCATATAAATCTCCTTATTTGTAGGATATATAACTAAAGTAAACTATTTGTTATAAAAAGTCAATAGAGTTCAGAAAAACAAATAAATGAATAACGAACATAAAAATTTATTGCATAAGCATCAACTCTGTATATAGTACGCTCTTTATGAAGAGATTCTTCTTTATCTCTATTTTTTTCTTCGGGCTGTTTGCTTTAGCGAATGCACAGGAAGTTTCGCATTATCGGATTGAAGCGGCATTTGATCCTGATACTCATAGCATTTCGGGCACATTAATTCTCGACTATTATAATGCACAAAAAGAAAGCATCTCGATCATTTCGCTTATGTTGCTTGCAAATCTTGAGAAAGAAGCAAATGAGAGTGTTGCAAAAATTGTTCAGGATGTTTCATATAGATATGGGTTTGAGTCAACATTTACGGAGATCTCGCGTGTGTCCACCAGCAATAATGAAAAACTTCCATTTAAAATACACAAGGGTTTTGAATTTCTTCAGAAGTATTCTACCAAAGAAGCAGTTCTTGATGTAATGTTAAAAGAGCCGTTAGAACCACATGAGCGATATACCATTCGGATTGAATTTAAAACAAAACTTGCCGAAAAAAAATCTGATCTTGGTTACTATCAAGATGTTTACACTGCCCGTTTTGGTTGGTTTCCCCAGGAATTACCTATTGTTGATGGAAAAGCTACTGAAGGGTTTCTATTTAATGCTTTTACGTATCAATTAAAAATCACGTTTCCTGAATCATATATTCTTGCACAGATTGGAGATCAATTTTACGAAGAAATAGTGGATGGGAAACATCTCTACGCAAGTGAATCAAAAATTCCAGTCAGAACAATTCCGCTTTCATTTTCAAATAAATTTAAGAGATATACAAAAAAAATCGGTGATCTCATAGTCAATGTATATGGGCCTCAAAAGAGTCCATGGATTCTTCATGGCAACCACGACGATGATGCAGAATTTTTATTTAAAAAAGTTGGGAAAATTATATCTCACTATGCTGAAACATTTGGACCATTACCGCATGGATTTATTACCTTTACCATTCATTATGGTGAAGAAGTATTTTTTGCTGCTGATGGGCTCATTTACATAGCTGAAACTTTTTTCTTTAAAGACATGATGAGTCCTGGCCTCAAGGATCGTGTGTTTGAATACATTGTTGCTCATGAGGTTGCCCATCTGTATTGGGGCATAGCTGTTTCCAATGATTTTTATTCCGACGATTGGATTGCTGAAGGATTAGCTGAATATTCTTCGATTTCGTATCTGGAAAAAACATACGGCAAGGCTGATAATTTTTTTGAAACGCATTCGATCTTTTTTATTTTTATGTATCTCGTGCAAGCCTTTGATCCTCTTTCTTATTATTTCCCAAAAACTATCGAGGAAAGTTACTTTCTTAACTATCGAAGATTTGTGCTCGATGGCATTGATCAGCCGATTCATAAAGAAACACATTTCCCCTATGACCGCACCAATTTTGATTATGTAAGAACGTATATCAAATCGTATCTTATTCTAAAATCCCTTGCAGCATATGTAGGAAAAGAGGAGTTTAATGAACTTCTCAGAAAACTCTACCACGATAAAAATACTGATTTTATTACAACGCATGAGTTTGAAAAAATTGTGCAAGAAAGTACCTATAAAGATGTTTCGCAATTTTTTTCGGATTGGTTCTATCATAATCATCATCTCGATTATGAAGTTGTGAGTCTGCAATCTTCACCTATAAAGAAAACTTTTTTTGGGCCAATTATACGAAATGAAATCATGATTAATCGTTATGGAAAGGCATATCTCCCATTTACTTTGAAGATAGAATACGAAGATAAAACTACAAAGCTTTTATTTATTGATAACGAAAAAGAATCATTTTCTATTGTTATTGAAAGCGATAAAAAAATCGTGAGCGTGGAACTCGATCCTAATCAAGATCTTCCAGACTTTAGCCGTGAGAATAATTATTATCCACGCAAGCCAATAAAATATAGTCTGTTATTCGAATATCCTTTGGATGGTTACAATATAAATTTCTCTCCCTATATTTTTGGCGGATATGGCATTCGCATCAATGGTCATTTTCTCGACGATCATTACTGGACATTTCTAGCAAACTACACCGGCGATTTTGTATATTTCATCGAACGCTTTGCCTATCATCTTGGTAGAGGACAATTTTGTGATATAACATTAAACCAAGTACTCTCAACCGATTCTGTACAGGAATTCTTTTTGATAAATGAATTGGGATATAGCTTTACGCTTTTTGAAAAAAATAAATTGGGTCTTACTCGATTTACTGATATAGATGCAAATCATTTTCGTCTTGCCTTGGGATTTAACCACTTTAAAGAGCTCTCCGTAGATACGGTGATAGGAGACAATACTAAAGATGAGCTGCCAGACGTTATAGAATATGTGCGATTTAATTACACGCGAAATGATATAGTGAGCTTAGGACTCATTAATGAATTTGAAGCACTGTATTCACCTGAACTTATATCTCCTATTAATAATCAATTGGCGCGCTTTACACTTCGAACTTCAAAATTAGCAAAGCTCACCAGTTACATAAACTCATATGGCTTTCTTGAAGCTGGGTACAATACCGAGCACAACATTCAATTTTATAAATTTGATTTAGATGAGCTCTATCTTTTTGATGATGTTACGCCAAGCCTACGAAGATTTCTCGGAAGCGTTGAATTTTCGCATCCACTTCTGCGTACACGAAGAACGCGCTACTTTGGAATTTTTGAAGATTCACTTTCGTTTTTAAACAGCGTTGCTTTTGAAGGTCTCAGTATTGGCGTCCTTGCTCGTGCTGGCTATTTATGGGACAATGATTTTGGTAGCTCTGAAATTCATGGAGCCTATGGACCTTTTATTGAAATCTTAAATCGAACATTTTTTGATGTAGAATTCAATGTACGCGTAGGGAGTGTTTTTCCTATTAATCAATTTGCTGCAACAGATGATTATAAAATATTTGTCGAAGCCTTCGCGGCATTTTAATACTAAGTCGCATTCAAACGCTAACTATTTTAAAACGTTAAAACGTGCCCGGCAACTTTCGGTCCATTTTTCGACCAAATGGTACACCTCATTTTACATCATCTTTTAAATATGGGGGTACCTTTTTGTCGATTTTTTGACCGGAAGTTGCCGGGCACGTTTTGGTCGCTTGCTTGACAAACCTTTTTTCTGAAAATAAACTTTAAGTCCACTTTTAAAAAATATTCATCTAACAACACAGGAGCGTATATGATTAGTGTGGAAAACTTACGCAAACGTTTTGGTGACTTATGGGCGATCGATGATGTTTCATTTGAACTCAAAGAAGGAGAAATCCTGGGATTTCTCGGCCCAAATGGCGCTGGTAAAACGACAACTATGCGGATTTTGACGGGCTATATTCCCGCCACATCTGGTAAAGTTCACGTAGCAGGATTTGATATTATGAAAGATCCCATGGAAGTTCGAAAGCGCATTGGCTATTTGCCTGAACTCCCTCCGCTCTATCTCGATATGACCGTGCATTCATATCTTTCTTTTGTATCAAAAATAAAAGGTATACCACGATCCAAACGCAAAGAACGACTCGAGTGGACTATAGAAAAATGCAGCCTGAAGGAAGTTTCCACGCGTATTATTGGCAATCTATCAAAAGGTTTTCGTCAGCGAGTGGGAATTGCTCAGGCAATTATTCATGATCCGAAGGTTCTCATTTTAGATGAACCAACTGCCGGGCTTGATCCGCGACAGATCAGCGAAATTAGAAATTTAATTAAAGAACTCTCCGGGTCGCATTCAATTATTTTATCGACGCATATATTGCCTGAAGTAACGATGACATGCCAACGAGCTGTAGTTATTAATAGAGGAAAAGTTATTGCGAAAGAATCGCTCGAAACACTGACTAAAGGAAAAACCTTGGAAGACGCCTTCCTGGATTTAGTTACCAAAGGGGAAACGGAGGTGCTGCATGCGTAATTGTATACTAAGTATGAAAAGTAGTTGTGCTATTGTTAATAAAGAGCTTAAAGGTTATTTTGTTTCTCCCATTGCATACTCTGTTTTATGTGTCATCACCGTTATAAGTGGTATTTACTTCTATATGCTCCTTTCAAATTTCTTTGCAATGATTAATCAGTATCAAATGTATGCTCAGCTCTATAGAAATCCAGCATTACTCGAACGATTGAATTTAAATGAACGTGTCATTGCACCATTTTTGCAATTTTTAATTATTGTTTTGATATTTGTTGTTCCAGCACTTTCGATGCGACTTATTGCTGAAGAGAAAAAACAAAAAACCGATGAACTGCTTATGACATCACCCATTTCAACATTTAATATTGTACTCGGAAAGTTCTTCGGATCATTTTTCTTTATCCTTTTAGCATTAAGTCTTACAGCATTATTTATGTGCATTTTGTTTTACTTTGGTAATCCTGAACTCGGTCCTTTGGTTTCTGGTTATATTGGACTTATATTTGTAGCAACATTGCTTTTATCAATTGGGCTTTTTACGTCGAGCCTTACATCCAATCAAATCAATGCGTACTTCATTTCTTTTGCCATTGGTTTATTGCTCTTAATTATTGGATGGGCAAGTCAGCTTACGAGTGGAGCAATTGGAAGTGTCTTGGGATATCTCTCAATTACGGGTCATTTTGCAAACTTTGCTAAAGGCACACTCGATCTAAACGATACATTATATTTTGTAAGCATTATTGTCTTCTTTATCTTTTTAACCAAGACATCTTTAGAATCTTCTAAATGGAGGTAAACCTATGCGGGCAGCGTCTCGATATTTTGGTATCATTGGTATAGTTTCTATTATTTTTGGTATATTGAGTTTTGTACTCGATTTACTCCAAGGTAAAGGAGCATCACTATCTCTTTACCCCATTATTAATTCAATTGTGGGGGTCGTCTTCCTTGTTCTTTATCTTGTTTTTAATAGCGGCTCTCTAAAAAGTTCCATGAAAGAGCGTTCAACATTACGGGGCACGAATGCATTTATTTATGTTTTTTTGCTCTTTGGAATTCTTGTTTTTGCAAATGTTATTTTTGTTACTGAACCGACGTTCAATGCAAAAATTGATTTGACTGCGGATAAAGTATTTTCACTTGAGTCTCAATCCATTAATATTACAAAAAATCTTAAAGAAGAAATAACCGTAATCGGTTTTTACAATGTTGGTGTCCAGGGACGTATAGTACTGAAAGATATCGTTGATCGCTATCGCTATTACTCAGATAAAATAAAATTAGAATTGTTCGATGCTGATGAGAACCCAGGACGTGCTAAAGAACTTGAAGTTTCAAATGGCATGGCAGTTATTGTAGGACACAGCGGTAAAAAGAATATTCTCCAAGGTCTCGATGAACAGAATATCACAAATGGGCTTATTCAAATCACAAAAGGTGCGGACACCTTTATTTATTTTACTACTGGTCATGGAGAAGGTGATATTAAGAATGAAGAAGCGACTGGATACAACATCATTGCAAAGTATATTGAAAATGAAGGATACACTTCAAAAAATGTTGATTTAGGCAAAGAAGCAAAAGTCCCTGCCGATGCAGCTCTCTTAATTGTTGTCGGGCCTAAGAATAATTTCAGTACTGATGAAATTGCAAAAATAAAAAGCTATCTCGACGGAGGCGGAAATGCCTTTTTCATGCTTGAACCTATTTTTGATGTAGCAAAAACAAAACTCATTGAAACGGGTTTTGAAGGCATACTTAGTGAATATGGAATCGGACTTGGAAGTGAAGTCATTATGTTTGCGCCGGAAATTCCTGAGTTTTTGCGTGCGATGTTTGGCTCACAAGTAAGACCGGAAGTACATATCGCCTCATATGAGCAACACGAAATAACAAAAGATTTTAATGGTAAGGTTGTTCTTCAATTTACACGGCCATTAACAAAGATTACGGCTGCCACGGCTCCTACGGTTGAATCAATTATAAAAGTCGATGGTCCGGTGTATTGGGGTGAAAAGAACTTTAATTCAATTTTTCAAGGTAATGCTAAAAAAGATTCTAATGATACGGGCGCTCCGTTTTCAGTACTTATGACATCGATGAAAAATGTGGGAGCAGCTAAAAATTCCAAAGTCGTTGTTATAGGAAATGCATCATTTATTTCAAATCAGCGATTAGGTGGAGCTTCCAATCATAATCTCTTTTTGAACTGTCTTAATTGGCTCAATGGAGAAGTTGAAAAAATTTCTGTTCGTCCTAAGATGATTAAATCATCTCGCATTAATTGGGCACCTCAGGAAGCAAGCTTTGTATTTTATTTATGTGTGCTTGCCATACCTCAACTTATTCTCCTTTTTGGACTTTTAGTATGGTATTGGAGGAAACGTCGATAAAGTGGTTAGCGGTGAGCGGTTAGCGTCTGAAAAAAGTTCTAAAAGCGTTAACTGCAAACCGAAAACCACTAACCGAAAATAAGGATTTTATAATGAAACGAACGTTAATTGTATTAGGCATCTTTTTAATACTTTTCTTTCTTGCCCATAAATCTCTTCAGAGAAAAGAAAATCGAGAGACACATGAAGAAGAGGCAAAAAAGATGTATACCTTTGGTGCAGATGCGATCACTGAGATTGAATTAAAAAATCAAAAAGGAAAATTTGATTTTAAAAAGTCTCCCGATTCAACGTGGAAAATTTTAGAACCCATTAATACTGAAGCTAATAATACCGTACTAAAAAATTTAAGTGAAGATATTGTGATGTTACAAATTAAGAAGACCATTAAAGATATCCAAGTTAATGGCGACACGTTTGGACTCGGTGTTGAAGCGACTACTATTTCCTTTCATACCAATGATAATAAACAATTTAATTTTGTCCTCGGTTCAAAAAGTCCGGATAAAACAGCTTCGTATTTAAAAAAGGATAGTGATCCGGCGCTGTATCTTGTGGAGACAAATCTCGATGATATTAAAACAAAAGATTTAAGTGAATTGAGAGAAAAAAGCGTTTTTCACAATCTTAAAGCAGATGATATTCGCGGCTTTACCTTACAGAATGAACATGGACATTATAAGGCTTCTTTTGATGAAGATAAAAAGAAATGGATACTCACTGAACCAATTGTGCATAGTTTAGGGGATGGAGTTGCTGCGCTTCTCTCGGCTATTGTAGAGCTTCATGCTCAATCTTTTATCACTGAAAAAGCTGATCCCGATGATCTAAAAAAATATGGATTACAGAAGCCAGCTATTACGATGAGTTTTGATCTTAAGACCAAAGAAACTATTACGTTTAGTATTGCATTCAATAAAAATACCAAAGGCGAAAAGAGTTTTTATTTCCACTCTTCTCAGAACGATGTTCTTGTTTCTCTTGATGAATCAGATTTTAATACATTGAACAAAACCCTCGCTGATTTAGTTGATAAAAAATTAGTAAACTTCGAAAGTAGGGACTTAAAAAAACTTATCTTTACCAAAGATCGCCAAATAATTTTTTCTCATGAAGCTCTAAAATGGTATGGAACGACGCCAGTTAAATTTATAACTGACCAGACGATCTTCAATAATTTTTTAAATACACTCAAGACAATTGAAATCATGAGAATTGAATCCATTCATGCTGATCTTAAGAAAGAATCTACCTATGGTTTCACAAAGCCAATTATGAGCGTTGATATCGAGGATAGCGAAAATAATACATTTGGTTTTATGATTGGCAGAGAAAATGCTCAAGCCAAAGAATTTTATGTAAAAAAATATAACGATCCGTTTATATATACGATTAAAAAAGAGGATAAAGACAAGCTTTTTGCGGTTTCTGTTGAAAATGTGCGTGAGGAAAAATTGGTTACCATTCCTCGATGGAATATAACCGAGATGAGTATACCAGAAAAAAAGATTCGCTATGTGCAAAATACAAACGATACGTGGCAAAAATATAGCAACGATAAACTGATTGAGAAAGACAGTAAGGCTGCAGTTGAATTTCTCGAGGCTATTGATAATCTGAAAGTAACTAAATTTAGCTTTAATACTGATTTAAAACCCTATGAATTTGATAAGGGATTTACACTTCATATTAAAGGAAAAAATAATGAAGACGTTCAGGTGCATTTTGGAAAAGTTGAAATGGATAAAGCTTTTGTGTATAGAGCTGATGAAGGGATCGTTCTTGAAGTTAGTAAAGCTTCCTATGAAGCAGTAACAAATTTTTTTGAGCAAAAAGAAAAAGATAAGTAAGGTTGTAACAGCTCAGTAAATGAGGTAGTAAGGGAGTAGGTAAGTTCCCAAAAAGTATTTCTATCGAGCGCGCTTTCCTGTTCTTAATAGTATTATGGAAGCGACGTCGATAGAAATACTTTTTGGGAACTTACCTACTCCCTAATAACTGAGAGATTATATAAGGTTTAGTATGGACAAAGAAAAGAAAACACCTTTTTCTGTCTCTGATAAACGTTTTTTAGATGAAGAAGGAACTTTAAAGAAAGAGCAGGATGAAAAAGTTTTTTCTAAAAAAGAAGATACACAAGAACAAAAAAAGGCTACAAGTTATTCACAACAAACACCTGAGTTAAATTTTTCCGCTTTTGTATTTTCTTTGAGTACTTCTGCTCTCATATATTTAGGCGAAATGCCAAATCCGGTAACGAATAAAAAAGAAGAAGATTTTGACCTTGCAAAACAAAATATCGATATTCTCTCAATTTTGGCAGAAAAAACAAAAGGGAACCTTGATCAAAATGAAGAGAGACTTCTTGCAAGTCTTCTTTATGATTTACGTATGAAATATGTAGAAAAAGTTAAGAAGTAGCTGTGTAAGAAGGAGTTGAATATATAATCCCTTCTTAACACAGCTCATATTTTCTGCTTTATTCTTTTCCTTGCACTTCGGGCTCAAATATCTTATAATATTAATAGGTTAGTATTTATTAACAAAAGGGATGATTTTTCGGGTATAAACCGATATAATTGAAGTATGAATATTGAACTGTATTTAAAGAAATACAATTGGGCGATTAATTTATTTGCATTAGGAATTATAGGGCTCATGTTAGCTAATATTATTATGAATGTTGTAGGAGCACAGTTGTATATATCTGGCGAGAAAATAGACAATGGCCAATTAGAGAGGATTAAGAATGAAAGGGTCATCAAAAAGTCATTAGATAAAAAAGTATACGAAACTATTAGTGACCGGAACATTTTTGATTCTAAAAATACCCAAAAGAGTTTAGAACAAGTGATAGTCGATGAGGCAAATAAAAATGTTGTTCGCAGCAAAATAGCAGCGAAGCTTTTGGGTACGGTTATTATGAGTATCCCCGAGTATTCAATCGCGACAATTTTTTATCAAAATCAGACGGACCAATATAGTTTGAACGATAGACTAGAAGATGGAGTGATTGTTGATATTCAGCGCAATAAGGTTTTGATTAATAGAGGTGGATATGTAGAATATCTTGAAGTTGAAGGACTCCAGTCAGAAGAAGATATGGCTTCAAAAAGTTCCACCGGATCAAAAGGTGGAGTAGGAAATGTTGAGGACGGAATTTATAAAAAGAGCGAGAACGAATTTGAGATTGCACGTGAAAAACTTGAAGCATCTTTGTCGGATATTAACAACATTTTACGTGAAGCACGAGCGGTTCCTTATATGGTGCAAGGACAAATGCAGGGATTTAAAATTCTTTCTATTCGCTATAAAAGTATTTTCAGAGAACTTGGACTTAAAAATGGTGATGTCATTGAACAGGTCAATGGAAAAAATCTCGATAGTATTGAATCATCATTGGGACTTTTTCAGGATTTGCGAAATGCATCGAATTTTACCATAAATGTACAAAGACAGGGTAAAAAAGAATCGTTGAGGTATGAAGTAAAGTGAAGAAGGAGATAATGATGAAAAGAACAACGAAAATGGTACTGACCGTAGTAATGCTCATGGCATTCATAGGAACTAAGTCAATTGCTGCTCCAGAAGCGGCCGGCCGGAAAACCTATAAGCAAGGCCAACAACTCTACGTAGATTCATTTGATTTCCGTGATGTTGAATTAACCGATGTTATTGAAACCGTATCAAAGATGATGCGGCTCAATTTTGCGTTTGATTCAAGTAAGGTTAAAAATAAAGTTACTATTATAGGTCCAAAAGGAATGCCGGTAGATGCCGCTTACCAAGCATTTTTATCAGCTCTTGATATTGCGGGATATACAACGGTTCATGAAGGAAGTATCATTAAAATTATTCAAAAGCGTGATGCTGTTCATGAAGCTATTCCTACTTATTTAAGTAAATCTCCTTTTGCTGATCCGTATATGACTCGAATAATTAATATACAATATATCGATGTTAATGAAATTTCCAAGATTGTGAAGGGTTTAATCTCAAATGAAGGAACGGTAACAGCCTATGCTCCCACCCAAATGTTAATTATCACCGATTCAAAAGCAAATATTGCTAAAGTTTTACGGATTATTGAAAACTTGGATGTCAAAGGATATCAGGAGAAATTTGCTCTTATTCAGGTACTACATGGATCGGCCAAAGAAATTGTAGAAAAACTTGAAGATATATTTCATCTCTCAGAAGGAGGAAGAAAAGGTGCGCCCAAAGATCCCAATGTAGTTTCTGATTTAGAATCCTCCGCAATTTCAAAATTAATTCCTTATGAACGAAATAACTCCATTATTGTTCTTGCAACAAAAGCAGGAATTGAAAAGGTTAAAGAAGTAATCATGAAACTCGACATCCCGCTGGGAAGTGGAGATTCTGGTGGAAATTTCCATGTATACAATCTTGAAAATGCTGATGCTGTCGAAATGGCAAAGACATTAAGCAGTATAACAACCGGAGCGGGAAGACCATCCGGTGGACGAGGAGGCCCCGAGAGTACCGTAAGTTTTGAAGGAGAAATTAAAATAGTCGCTGATGCTGCAACGAATGCCTTAGTTATCGTTGCATCTCCTTCAGATTATAAAATTCTTGTTGGTCAAATTATCAATAGACTCGATGCGCGACGAAAACAGGTTTTCGTTGAATCAGTGATTATGGAAGTAGCAATATCGAGTGGATATAATGTTGGAGGTTTTGCTGGTAACGCAGCTATCGGTAATAAACTCACCGATTTTGGAACTACCTTTGGCGCAACCTTTGGTGGATTTAATTCTGCTCTTAATCCTAATGATCCATTAACAAGTTCGGGATTATTGGTTGGATTTTCTAGCAAAGATACTGCAACCCTTGATATTCCTGGAGGAACTGACATTACAGTTCCGGTTGTCGGCGCAATCTTGCGTGCCGTTGGAAATAATTCAAATGTGAATATCCTGTCAACACCTCATATCCTAACAACTGATAATGAAGAGGCGGTTATTCAAGTAGGATCAAGCGTTCCATTTGTATCAAGTACTGCTCGCGACACAAATATGAACCCGATTGTCAATGTTACACGAGAAAATATCGGTGTTACTTTACGTATTACTCCACAGGTAAGCTCTCGTGATGAAGTGACGTTAAAAATTGAAGAAGATGTTCAAGAACTTTTAGAAGGACAAAATCCTTCGATTATACAAACCCAGGGACCATCAACCTCGAAACGTAATGCAAAAACAACAGTTGTTGTTAAAGATAGGCAATCGGTTGTTATTGGTGGTTTGATTGGTGATCGTGAAACAAAAACAGTTTCGAAAGTTCCAATTTTAGGGGATATTCCTCTGTTGGGATTCTTTTTTAGAAACACCGGTAAATCAAAGCAGAAGACAAACCTAATTCTCATTGCAACTCCCTATATTATTGAAACACCGGAGGATATGGGTAAAATATTCCTGGAAAAAACAAAGCAACGAGAACTCTTTTTAGAAAAACATGGAATGGAACAAAATAAAAAACTCGAAGATATGGGTATAAAACTCACTCCTCTTCCTGAACCGAAACCACGACGTGAGCGAGCAGAAAACTTTGAGCCAGCAAAACCATTTCCAGAATCTTTACCCCCAGCGCCTGTAGAGGAAAAGCCGGAGGACGTTATAGAAAAAGATGAAAAGAGCGATACAGAGGATTCAGGTGAAGTAAAACAAAAACAAGAAGAAACTCAAGAAGGAGTAAAACAAGAAACACCCGAAGAAAAAATTCCCGCAGAAACCACCCCAGAAGAAAAACGGGAAGAACGTTCCACGATAATAACGCCAGAAGAGCGAGCTCAGGAGCGACAACCTGAAGATCAAATAGGACCTAAAGATGAAAGTAAAGAACCTCCATCAGAAAATGATCAGCCTTCAGAAAAAAATGAAGATAACGAATGGGAAAAATTTGAGTAAAACTCAGTATAAACGGAGAAAAATATGGCCAGAGAACATAGTGTACGCGATCTCATTAATGATTTCATTGATGAGCTTACGAGTATAGATAATAATAAGATTAAAAAAATTATAGAGACAGAAAGCTCACGGGATCAGCAGTCATTGCTTTTAGGTGACATTTTGCTCATGACTTCAACGATTACTCCTGAAAAGCTTAATGAAGCAATTGAAGTTCAGAAGAGTCAAAGTAAAAAAGAAAAATTAGGAGAAATTCTTCTTAAGAAAAAATATGTGACTGAGGATGAAATCTATAATGCTTTAAGCTATCAATATAATATTCCTTATCAGAAAAAAATAGATGCAGCTGACTTGGATGTTGAACTTATTAAAAAAATTCCTATTAACTTTGCGAAGAAGTTTAAGATTATTCCTATCAAGCACGAGGAAGATTTTATTATAGTCGCAATTGAAAACCCAAATGATCTTTCTCCTATCGATGATATACGTATTTTACTGGAAACAGAAATTCGTTTGGTTCTCGCAAAGCCTACAGAAATAATCGAAGCCATTAATCGAATATATGATAGAGCAAAAGATACCAAGGATGAAATGAAAGACTTTGATGAAAATATGGATAATTTAGATTTTGAAGAACCTCAAGATCTTCTTGAAAGTGATGAAGAAGCGCCCATTATTCGTCTCGTCAACTCAATATTATTTCGTGCAGTTAAAGAGGGCGCAAGTGATATTCACATAGAACCTTTTGAAAAAGATTTAGCCGTTCGTTACCGAATTGATGGTGCGCTCTATGATGTTATGAAGCCACCAAAAAAATATCAGCAGAGTATCGCGACAAGAATTAAAATCATGGCAAAACTCAACATTGCTGAGAAGCGCCTTCCGCAAGATGGACGTATTCGTATTAAAATTGCGGGAAAAGATATTGATGTTCGTCTGTCAACGCTTCCGACATCACATGGTGAACGTATCGTTATGCGACTTTTAGATAAGAGTAACGTTATGCTTGATTTAAAAACCATTGGGCTCTCTGATAAAAATTATCAGAAGATTTTGGAAGTAATCTATAAACCTCATGGTATATTTTTAGTTACAGGACCCACAGGATCAGGAAAAACGACCACACTCTATGCATGCTTATCAAAAATTTATAGCGTCGAAAAAAATATCATTACCGTTGAAGATCCTGTCGAATATCAGCTTGAGGGTATTGGACAAATTCAAATAAATCCCAAAATCGATCTTACCTTTGCGAATGGATTACGATCAATCTTACGACAAGACCCGGATGTAATAATGATTGGAGAAATTCGAGATAGTGAAACAGCTGAAATTGCAGTCCAAGCGTCTCTTACCGGACATTTTGTTTTTAGTACGTTACACACCAATGATTCCTTTGGTGCGGTAACTCGGTTGACCGATATGGAAATAGAGCCGTTCTTAGTATCATCATCATTGGTCGCTGTACTTGCTCAACGACTTATCCGTAAAGTTTGCCTCGAGTGTCGTAAACCAGTGACTCCTACTGATGATGAATTAAAAATTCTCAATATTAAAAAGGAATATATTAAGGGCGGAGTTATCTATAAGGCGCAAGGATGCGATAAATGCCAAGGAACTGGTTATAAAGGCAGAAGTGGTATTTATGAATTTTTGCCCATCGATGATGAAATTCGAGGTCTTATTTTGAAAAGTGTAGATTCAGTTACTATTAAAAAAGCAGCTCTTGCTCGTGGCATGTTAACCTTGCGAGATGATGGAGCCTTAAAAGTAGCAGAAGGCGTAACGACCATAGAAGAAGTATTGAAAGCAACGCAAGTTGATTCAGTAATAGAGGAATAGGAGAAAGGTTATCGGTTAGCGTTTTCATTTTTCTCTAACGCTAACCGCACACCGCTAACCGATAACCGCTAATTGCGTATGGCAGTATTCGAATATAAAGGGATTAATACTCAGGGAAAAGCAATCGCGGGGTTAATCGATGCGGATAGTCCTATTGCCGCAAAAGCAAAGCTCCGCAAAGAAGGCATTTTTCCTACGTTCTTAACTTTGGGCGGAGATGGTTCTTCTTCTAAAGTTCATGAATTTCATTTAAGCGATATTTTTGAAAGAGTGGGTGTTCAAGACGTTGCTGATATGACGAGGCAGTTAGCGACGCTCATTGGAGCGCATATTCCTTTGGTTGAATCTCTTACCGCTCTTGTTGATCAGACTGAAAATCTTAAACTCAAGAAAGTTATTTCTTCCATTCGTGATTCAGTTAACCAAGGAAGTTCGCTTGCCAACGCACTCAAACTGTATCCAAAGGTATTTTCTGATATGTATTGTAATATGATTCGCGCCGGAGAGGCATCGGGGAACCTGGATGTAGTTTTGCAAAAACTTGCCGATTTCACTGAGAAACAACTTGCTCTTCGTAATAAAGTCATGGGCGCTCTGGCATACCCCGTGCTTATGGCTCTTATGGGTTTTGGTATTATTATTGCGTTGTTTACATTCGTTATTCCAAAAATTACGAGTCTTTTCTCAAGCATCAAAGCTGCGTTGCCTTTACCAACTGTTATTTTGATGGCAACAAGTAATTTTCTTAAATCGTATTGGTTTGTTTTAATTATTTTGTTTTTCCTCGCTCTTTTTCTTTTTAGACGTTTTACGAGCACCTATGAAGGAAAATATAAATTCCACAAATTCCAATTAAAGCTACCCGTCTATGGAAAGATGATTCGTATGATTTCTATTGCACGTTTTTCTGAAACGTTAGGTACCCTGCTTGCTTCAGGCGTTCCTTTGTTAGCTGCAATGGATATTGTCCGTGTGATTATTTCTAATTTGGTTATTCAAAGAGTCATTAAAGAAACAGCTGAAAGTATCTCAGAAGGGCAGGGTATTGCACAGCCGTTACGTGCAAGTGGCGAATTTCCTGCGATGGTCACACATATGATTGCAATTGGAGAAAAGACCGGTAATCTTGAAGAGATGTTACTCAAAGTAAGCCAATCATATAATGGTGAAGTCGATCGTAGTATCTCAACGCTCATGTCACTTCTCGAACCTGTTATGATAGCAGCATTAGGTTTGGTTGTGGGATTTGTGGTAATATCCATTTTACTTCCTATCTTTAAAATGCAACAGTTAGTAGGAAGGTAAAAAATAATTATTGAAGAAAGGAGTTTGTAATGAAAAAGCTATTATTACGAAACTTAAACGATAATCGAGGTTTTACATTTCTTGAAATTATGATTGTTGTTCTCATCATGGGTATTCTGAGCGCTATTATCGGAGTGAATATTCTTGGAGGAGCCAAGCAAGCTAAAGAAAATGCAGCTCGTATTCAAATCAAAAATTTAGAAAGTGCATTGATACTCTTTAAAACGACCTGTGGATTCTTTCCATCAACTGAGCAAGGGCTTGAGGCATTAGTATCTCCACCAACAGCGGGTAAGGAATGTAAAGGATATCCTGAAGGAGGGTTTTTAGGAAAAGAAGAAGTTCCCGAAGATTCATGGCATAATCCTTATCAATATGAATATCCAGGCAGTCATGGAAAATCCTATGATATTTGGACTGAAGGTGACGAGGATAATCCAAAGACGATAGGAAACTGGAAAGAAAAGGATGATAAGTAAAAAGACTCGCGGCTTTACTCTTCTCGAACTCGTTATAGTTGTTCTCATTCTTGCCATAACTGCAACATTTGTTGTTCCAAATATAACTGCAATTTTTGGGCTCGGCATGAAAGGAGCCTGTGTCCAGATGGGTACAATGATTCGGTACACCTACAATCAGTCAGTCATTAAAAACAAAGTATTTAGGATTGTATATGATTTAGAAAATGGTACCTATTGGATTGAATATGGAGAACCTATAGAAGAAGAGAAAGATAAAAAAGATTCAGACACAACGGAAAAAACAACAAAAAAAGAAGAAAATAATGAAGAAGATGAGAAAGAATCTCGTATCGCCATTCGTGCCAATTTTTCTCCGTTTGAAGATGAATCCAATACTTTTGGTAAAGAAAGCCTGCCTATAGGTATTTCTTTTCATGGTGTTTATACTGAGCATTCAGGTAAAGTAGTTAAAGAAGGTAAAGAATTTAGTCTTTTTTTCCCTAATGGTTTTACTGAAAAAACCATGGTATATTTACAGGATAGAAACGAAAAAATTTATACCCTGAATGTAAATCCCGTTATTGGCAGTGTAGAAATCGTTGAGGATTATGTTGATCCCGAAAATAAAGATAATACATAAGGGAACCTCTGAAAAAGGCCCATCTGCATCGTTGCACACAAAACCACAATCCTCACATACTACCCGAGTATGCTCCGGTTGCGGCTTTGCGTGCGCCTCGCATCTGGACTTTTTTGAGAGGTTCCCTGAAATAGGAGTTTTTCAGAGAGTCCATAAGGATGGTTTTAGTTTACTTGAAGCAGTGATCGCACTTGCCATTCTTTCTATAGGACTTCTTGCGATTATAAATTCAGAATCTGTTTCTTTAAAACTCTTTGATTATTCCCAAAACAATACGATTGGGGCAATTCTAGCGCGCTATAAGATGGAACAATTTGATTTCATCCTGACCAATAAAACATTTTCAGAAATTCAAGAGGAACAACAAGGAGATTTTAAAGATTTAGGATATGATAATTTCACGTGGG
>JAHFAK010000029.1 GCA_023250585.1 Deltaproteobacteria bacterium | reverse complement strand
TTCTGCTTTCTGCTAAAGTGCAGGCATTGTCGTAGGCGCACAAGTCCCACTCATTACTACAAGCCGTGCAGATTCGCATGAAACCAGGCTGTACTCGATTGCCTTAGGAGTTTTAGCGTTATAAAATATAATCCAGAAGCTCTTGAGAAACTAATCAAAGGCTTTTCAAATAGGTTGCAGTAGTTTTTTTTATAAAAGAAAAAATCTGTCGTGGAGTAACTTCAAAGCCTTTCTTAAATCGTATTGGGCTCATTGTTACATCATCGTAGGATAATAAACATTTAAGATATACTCCTTCGTCAAAGTTCTTGTATTTTTTCTTTGCTAACTCAAAGATATCTTGCAAGAAGTATTCATGGAAAAGATAATATAAATCAACGTAATCTCGATACGCTGCTCGAAGTAGTGCAGCAAGTTTCATAACGGCAATTTCTTTAGCCGAAAGGAGAAAAAAATATCGTGTATCAATTAATGGTAAAACATTTGTATCTGATATTTTAAAAAAGGAAAATTTAATTTTCTGGTTAAGTAAAACACTTAATGTATTATGAGCATTTTGAATTTGCTTTATCTCGTAGGTGACAAATAGTTTCTCTATTTTAGAAAACAACTCATTATTGTCAAAGTCAGCATGGGTGAAGTAGTCGAAGTCTATAGAATATCGATGACCTATTTGCAGAGCAAGAGCAGTCCCACCTGCAAGATAAAATGATTTTTTGAAATGAATGAGCTGTGGTAAAATATTTTTTCTGTCTTTATCAAGGATAGAATACTTTATCGAATTTTCCATACATCCTTCATGGCAGTAACATGCGTCCAAAAAAGATAACTTCTTCTATCGAATGCATGTGTCTTTTTTGATCTTAAAAGCTGCGTTACATCTTTTTGTGAAATATTTTTTAGTATCCATACCAGTGCATCAAGCCCTCCAAATTCGAGGAGTCGTTCTATGATAAAACGATGGTATGTCTTAAGATCCAATGATTTAAGATCACAATCCCAAAAATATCCAGCAAAGCTTTTTGGTAAACGAGGAATAAGATTTTTTTTCGTTTTTCCTAATTTCATATAAACATAGTATACTGTCTATTTCGGTTATTTGCAATGCGATTGAGAACCCTTTTTAGGTGAGAATTAGGTGTGACGCTACTGTCGGTCCGTTGAGGTGTAGGCATATGTGCAATTCATATGTCGGCTCTCTCTTTTTGTTTTGTTTTAATATACATTCGTATATTTTTCGAACCATTGTATTGAAAAAGATACAAAATGTTTTAAGATAAATACAGTACTATATGCTGAGATCCTTTACTCCTGAATAAAATCAACGAAATATAACTTGGCACGAAGCTTGCATTACTCTTTTCTTGAGGCTGTTGTGCAATTGAGATTAACCGTTTCGAGAAAGGAGAAAAACATGGAACAACTAATCAAAGAACTTTTGGAATCCATCAATAAGCAAGGTGATGGTGTAGCTACTGACCAAGTATCCCATGTAGTTAAAGTGGTAAGAGATCAATACGACATTTGTGCCCAAGATGGCGGTAGTCCACCCGTATTACGAATGATTGCATTTGATCAAAATAACTGACTTGCGAATAAGGGAGATTATCCCATCTCCCTTTATTTTAAGAGAATATGTATCATTTAAACGGTTGCAGAGATAATTTAAACACACTCATACTGTTGAGTAAGCCCTATAATAATGAAATTTTTCATAGGAATGAGTTAAAATTAGGTTACCATAGATTTTTGAACTATCTTCAGCCCAAAGTACCTCGCAGCTTTTCTATTGGGTTACACTTTGAAAAAGATCCTTTGATTATTAAGAAACTCATAGAGCTTTTTAGTGTTGATAGTGCTCTCAACGATATTGAATGTAAATTATTAGATACGATGCTATCTAACAACAATAGAGAATTCTTTGAAAGGAAGTCCGATTTTGTTTTTAAGGCCTATGAAAACTTTATAAAAAGATATTCTGAAATTGCTGATTTGTTTCAACTTGTTATTAATACAGTATTTTACTCGCCTTCAAAAGTGGCAAGTGGAGGTTCAACCTCATGTGCTATTGGTACTATTTGGGCAGATCTACGTGAAACTTGGGTAGATAGCGATTGTGACGAATTTTTTATTCATGAACTTACCCATAATTTACTTTTTTTAGATGAATATTGTTATCAACATTATCGAGACCTCACCGCAACCATACAGAAGGAAAATTATTGTTTGTCTGCAATTCTTTCAAAAGCGAGGCCTGTAGATAAAGTCCTTCATAGTTTGCTCGTAGCTGTTGAAATTTTGCTTTTTAGAGAAAAACATGATTTAAATCCACCACATCCAAAAGCTCATCCTCCAACGAAGGTTATTCTTAAGAAGTGTTTAGCAACTTTTGATTCATTGGATCGAGATAAGAATGTTTTTAATTTATTAACAAATCGAGCGCTTGAGTTAGTCAATAAATGTCGTAAAGAAGTGTATAGGTTAAGCAGTGAATACAAGTATCAAACAATCTCATCTGAAACTTTCGGGACTTTTCTTTAATAAATATGCTATTTATTGTTTGAGTTTTCTTGTCCTTCAGCAACTTATTGTTGCATCGAGTTCGATTTGGCTTGTTGCACTTATTCGAGCGATTCAGGCAGAAAAAATATTTCTTTTATATTTCGGTCTTTACGTTGCTTCATTGATTCTCCCTTTTTTTCCCGGAGGTATAGCATATGTTATAGTGAAATCATGGCAACAAGAGTCTCTACGTAGATTTATTCAATACTTTACTGAAATTCACTATAATCAGATTTCGTTGAGCAGTGAGAAAGATGAAAAGGAACGACGCATTTCTGCTTTAAGTACTGAATCCTCAAGATCTTTAGAAGATGCTGCTCTATATTTTTATGATTTCTTGGCAACAAGTCTTAATGTTGTTCTTAATATTCTTACGATTGCTTTTATTGTCGATAGGAAACTTCTTTTAGCATATGGTCTTAGCTTACTTGTAGTTTCAATGTTACTAAAGTGGCAAGGTGCACAGCAAGGTCGACTTGCGCTTATGGCTCAAGATGCTCGAATTCTTTTGGGCCAATCTCTGTTAGGTTTCTGGGATAATATTGTATTAGGAAATTTGTATAATAATCGATTGTGGCAAGAGAAAATGTGGAAACGGTTTGAAAAGGCAAAGGAGCTACAAATAGGATCAATAAAATTCCAACAAATAATCGCAATCGGTATTGCTTTCTTAACACTCATTCCTTGTTTAATAATTGTGACTTATTCGATGATTACACATGCATCAGATACAACTTTTTTAGCGTCCTATGTTGTCATCTTGCCTCGGCTATTTATAATTCTCAATTTTACTCACCATATGCTTTCTTTGATTGCACAAATTCCTATACATAAAAATCGTCTCAAGACACTAATATCATTTCTTATACAACCAGAAAAAATAGATATTTTGAAAAGGATATATTGGGACCAAATCAAAATTTTCAAAGTTCATCCTTCTGGTAAAGCTCAAGAAATCGGTGATCCACGTATAATTTTTGATTTGGTTTTTTCAAAAGGGAGATTCTTGGTTACAGGAGTAAATGGATCTGGAAAATCTTCTTTGCTCATTTTTATGAAAGAAAAACTTAAAGAGAATGTATATTATTTACCGGCAAATCATAATCTTGAGTTTTTGAATGATGGAGTAAGTCTCTCAACTGGACAACAGTTAATAAAAAGCTTTGAGGAAATTTATCAGAATGTATCAGAACAAATAGTACTTTTAGATGAATGGGATGCAAATTTAGATCCAAGTAATTGTCTGAAGATTTCGCAAAAAATCGATGAATTAGCAAAAAATAAGACGGTCATAGAGGTTAGACAAAATTAGGTGAATGGAAATTAGGTGTGACTCTACTTCCCGTCCGTTGAGGTGTAGGCATATGTGATGATTTTAAAACAATTTTTTTCCAAACACATTCGTAACTGGAACAACCCGCACTTTATCTTCTTTAAAATCCAAATGATAATTTTGAATAATCTTATCTTCTTCTAAAATCTCAACGGGCTTTGTTGCATCGTAAATTATCGGCGATGGAGTATTTGCGATAAGTCGTTTTTTGAGATCTTGAGCATCTTTGGTGATGAAGACAAATTTAATGTTGTCTGCTTGTAAATATTTTTTGATAGCGTTGTTGACATCTTCGACTTTGAGCGTACGAAGCTTTTCTTTAATTACTTTAGTAAACTCATCTGTTTTATAGTAACGACTATCAAGATCATAGCCCAATTGTTTACTTGGCGTATTCGTGAGAATATCGACATATTTGCCTAAGAAATTTTTTGTCGCCGAAAAATCTTCTTTTGAAATGCCATTCTTAATAAGCTTACGTAATTCATAGACAGCAATTCGGGTAGCAAAATGAGCATTTTCAGGCTTTACCGGACGAATCCAGATTTGGAAAATCTGCTGTTGTCGTCCATAGTTTGCCTCAGGATGCATTAAATACATGCCATGGGGGAAATATTCGATATACGCATAATCACCGTAATTCATACCACGAATCTCTCGAATTCTCTGATACAAATGGCTATTACTCGAACGGTGCTGTCCCAAATACGATTGTGCAACCAAAAGTGCAACGAAATCTTTATCCGATCGATTTATATCAATCGGAAAACCAAACGAAATTGCGGTCGCACGTGTTTCTTTTTCAACAAGAACTGCCTCAAAACCATTGATACTATTTGGTTCTGGAAGAGATAGTTTTTGTGTTTCACCTTCTTCTAATTTTTCAAAGTCGCGATTAATTTTTTCTTTAAGCGCTTCGTCATAATTTCCCGTAATACCAAAGACTACAGTATTTCGTGTATAATACTTTTTATAAAAATCTTTGACATCTTTGAGAGTTATTGATTCCAATGCACTCACATGCCCCATATTTAAATGACCATACGGATGATTAGGATAGATAAATTCATAGAGTATTTCTTTACCTAACTCCTCATCATTATTCTGTGCAAGGTTTATCGTAATTTCATTTATGAGCTGTGTTTTGACTCGACTGAGATCTTCTTCATTAAATGCAGGATCGAGCAGCATATCAGAAATAATGGCGTAATAATCAGTAAGATTCTCTGTGTGAATTTTTCCCTCAAAGACTGTCATTTCTTTATCGACCTGATTACTAAAATAAGCAGCCATGGGGAAGAAAGCTTTTTGTATTTCTTGATACGTCATTGAACGGCTGCTACTTTCAGAAATAAGTAGTGCCGTCAATTCGGCTAAGCCTTCTTTACCTTTTGGATCAAGTGCGCTACCGACATTAAAAAGAATACGAAAATCAATGAGCGGTTCTTTGGTTCTTTTTTCTACAAACTCAATGGTCTTTTTAATCTTTTTTGCACGAGCGACAATCTCATCAATTGAGTTTGTTTTGTTTTTAATGTCAGGAAGTTTCTCATGAGAAAGCGTTACAACCACAAGATTCTTATCAACCAAATATTGATCCGCAACTCTTTGTAAATCGGCGCTTGTCACGCGATTATACAATGCATGCACTCGATTAATTGCTTCTGCATTTTTAGTTAATGCAAGAGATTCTATGAGTGATTCGGCTACGGTTGTTACGTTATCGAGATTGCGTAGAAATGAAAATTTCAAATTATGTGCCACACGACTCACTAAGCTTTGCGGAATCGTTTCAAATCGGAGCTTTGCAAATGTTTTGATAATTTCATCACGAACATACCATACATCTTTTATGTCTTTTATTCGCGCAAAGACCGTTACAAGATATGGATCCTTTTGATTAGGAAAGCTGTAAAAGAAATCATCTACGACTTGCTCTTTAATAACCAGCTTTTGATAAAGCGGAGAACTCTCAGAAAAGAAAAGGCCTGCAATGACATCAAATGAAACCATATTCTTTTCAGTATCCGAATATGCAGGGCCATGAAAAGCAACGGTCATAAGAGGTAATGTGGGCGCGTCCCACGAAATATGCTCGTATACAGGGCCATTATGCACAGGTTCTGTTGGTATTACTGCAGTATATTTTCCTTTTTTCCATACACCAAAATGTTTTTGAACTAAGCTAAAAACTTTTGCTGGCTCTACATTTCCAGCAATAATAATACTGGTATACTCAGGTCGATAAAATCGATCAAAAAATTTCTGACTATACTCATACTGATTCGGCATATCTTCGACATCTTTTATAAAGCCCATGGTTGTATGTTTATAGGTATGTTTTTGGAATGCGTGATCCCGCTGAACTTCAATGAGCTTATTAATTGGATTTGAAGAATTCTTATTATACTCTCCTAATACTGCTCGTGATTCTGTTTTAAAATCTTCCAAAGAATATTTGAGATGCATAAATCGATCAGCTTCAAGCTCAAGAACGGTATCTAAATCTTCTGTGGAGCAGTTGATATAGTAATTGGTAAAATCATCAGTGGTATAGGCATTTTGATCAGCACCAATATTTTTGAGTATTTCCTGATATTTTTCACTTGGGTATTTTTCTGTTCCGCGAAACATCATGTGTTCAAAAAAATGTGCAAATCCTGATTTACCCGGTTCTACTTCATTGCGTGAGCCGACCCGTACATTGATCTGAAGTGAAAGCTTTGGATAACTCGTGGGAACAACGACAACCCGTAATCCATTGGGTAAATCTTTAACTTTGTATTGATAAGGAAAAATCTTATTCATTTTCTCTTGCGCCATAGAAGCTCCTATAAAAGTAAAAAGAAATACAAGTGCACTGATACTATATTTCATATACATCTCCCAGTTGTCATTCCCGCGAAGGCGGGAATCCAGAAACAAAGTTTATTAAGACTGGATCCCCGCCTTCGCGGGAATGACAATTAAGATTAATTTTAATACTAATGTTTTTTAACATTCAAAAAACTATTTATCAATACTTTCAATGACTCGGGCATGAAATAAAAAAGCAAAAAAATCGGAAATGTTTTGAGGGGAAAGTGAATGAAATTCTTGAGATACTCTTTGTAAAGCTCCTGCAAGGGGAGTGCCCAAGTAAAGCAAGGTCAATAATGCATACTCATACTCTTTCAGTTTTTTTATATGCATTTCTTTTTGATACTTATATATCATGAGGGACGTTTTTTCTTTCCAATTAATATGGGCATGTTCTTTATTTTTGTTCTTTCGCTGTCCCCAAATAGTAAAAACATCATAAGGGGATGAAAAAAGATGAAAAGCTTTTTTGAAACGAAATATAAGAGAACCATCTTCTGCCATCTGTGCGAGGCCTTCAGCGTCTATTCCCTGCGTATCTTCTGTATGAAATAATTCTTTAAAGCTCCATTCAAAAGTTGCGAGGTCAGAAAGAAATGGATACGTCTGGGTGAGTTTATTTTTCTCGAGAAATTGTGGGAATTCTGCTCCATAACTTGATAAATTATAAACATGAGAAGCATGGCTATAAATATACCCCTCGGCTAGTTCAAAAAATTGTGGGTCTCCAACAACCCACCACACGCTCTCAAATGTTTCACCAAGAGCTTCAGTAAATCGTGCTTTATATGCGCGTTGATAGACGCCTATTGCTTCTTCTCGAGATAATGTCCCGCCAGGCTCTATACTTGCTATAAATTTTTTCTCCTGATCCTTCTGATAAATCATGTGAGAAAACGCTTCCTGTATTTCTTTGAGTGAAAGATTATCCATGATACGAACTCCAAATAGTTGCGGCTTTTAGAGCCTCATTTTCAAGCTTCTCAAACGATGGAATATCTTCATCCCATTCAAGCAGCACCGGGACTGTTGGATGGCGCTGTATTAATCGATGATACATATTCCATACCGGATCGCTCACTTCTTTTGAATGCGTATCAAAATAATAGGTTCCCATGTCAGTAAAACCAGCCATGTGAACTTGGCCTATATAGTCATTTGGTATTGCATCAATAAATTCACATCCATCAAAACGATGATTAGAAGCATTGACATATATGTTGTTAATATCGAGTAAAAGTTTACATCCAGAACGTCGTACGACTTCTTTTAAAAAATCCCACTCAGTATACGTCGAATGTTTAAAGGTGAGATAGGAGGAAACATTTTCAAAAAGCAAGTGCCGCCCTAAATATGATTGGACAAAGTCTATATGATTCACAACAAGAGAAAGAGTCTCATCAGTTAAAGGCAGAGGTAATAAATCATTGTAGGAAACATTCCCAAAATGAGCCCAACAGAGATGATCGGAAACTATAAAAGGATCAATATGATTAATAAGCTCTTTTAACTTTGCTAAATACGATTGGCTTACACCTGAGGCTGAACCGATGGACATTGAAACACCATGAAGAGCTACCGGAAAGTCACGACGAAGTGATGTTAAAACTTCGAAAGGCCGACCTTTCGTGTCCATATAATTTTCTGAAACAGCTTCAAACCATTTAATACGAATTTTCGGCTTTGAGGAGATATGGGGGTAATGAACAGTGCGAAGTCCTACCCCCACAAAACAATCTGACATAGATTAATTACTTTGAATGTTCCTTAAAAGTTCCACCTTTTTCTTTGCATTCAGATTCAGTCATTGCAACCCAGCCTTTGCCCTTACATGTGTTGGTACCAGCACAAGAAGTATCAGCTCCTCCACATGCTCCCGTACCCTTACATTCATTAATGCCATGGCATTCACCTTTCATTGCTTGAGCATCACCTTCTTGCATTGATTTTGAAGCGCTTTTGTTGTTTGTACAAGCAGCTGCGAAAATTAATCCTCCGATTGCAGCACTGACTAAGATCGACTTTTTCATATCATCTCCTTATGATTAGTTAGTAAGAAAAACTGGAATTATAGTATCGTATCTTTATAAAAAAGCAACTAATTCAAGAGCTCACCTGTAACAGCTCAGTTAATGGGAAAAATGATTACTGGATCCCGTGGTCAAGCCACGGGATGACAAACGGGAAACACTCTCAAATTGTCATCCCGCGGCTTGACCGCGGGATCCAGTTCCATAGTAATAAGTTATGGAGAAGAACTTTTTTGTGTATATTCTCCTGTTCAATATATCGGGTACCCTACACCTTCGTTAATGGAGAAAATCTTCTTCCAATGTTTTCATATAGGTTTTCCATGGGATAACTTCAACATCATCGAGATGATATGGTCTTGTAACATTAGCTACAATAATTTTTCGTATCCTTGGATAATCTTCGGCCAATGCTTTTAACCCCGTACAATCAACTAAGTGGGGATATGGTGTTGATTTAATTTCAATGCCTGCAATAGGTTCTTCGCCTCTTACCAAGATAAAATCAACTTCTGTACCTGTATTATTCCGCCAAAAAAACAGCTTAAGCGGGCTCTTTGCATAGGTAATAGTTCGCAGTGTCTCTAAGATGATAAACTGCTCAAATCTTCTCCCACGAACCACTGAATTCAACTTCTGATACAATGTACCACTTAATTGATTAGTAACACCCGTATCGAATAAATAGTATTTCGGATGGACAACTAAACGTTTTCTCACACTTCTTGTCCAAGGAAGCAGTCGATGAGCGATAAGAGTATCCTCAAGTATATCGTAATATGACTGTACTGTCTTTATTGGAATGCTACATTCTCGGCTAATATTCGAAAAATTGACGAGTTCTCCATCATTGGCTGCAACCACATCTAAGAATCGTGCAAAGTTTCCTAAATTCCGCACAATCCCCTCTTCCTGAATTTCCTCTTTTAAATACGTCACAACATATGATGATAAAAAATCATAGGCATCATCGTTTGCTGAAAGATAGGACGCTGGTAATGTTCCATAGCGTAATGCTTTTTCAAGATCAAACTCATCGCCAAGCTCTTGAAAGGTTAATGGGAATAAATGATAGGTTGTCGCTCTTCCTGCAAGTAAATTCGCTCCTCCTCTCTTTAGTTTTCGTGCACTTGAACCGGTAAGAATAAATTTTATTTTTTTTGATTCAATAAGATCATGTATTTCATCGAGTAAGGTAGGTATTTTTTGAATTTCATCAACAAATACCCAAGAGTTCGGATATTTCTTTTGGTGTGTTAGTACTTCCTGCCGAAATAATGTTGGCTCCTTTTCAAACTTTAAAAATTCTTCTCGATGTAACAGATTGATGACTAATGTATTCTTTTCTAAGAGTAAATTAATGAGAGTACTTTTTCCTGTTTGTCGTGGACCAAAGAGAAAAAAAGACCTCTTGGTATTAAATTGAATAGATCGCTTAATCATATTGCTAAAATGTAAACTATTTTAGCAATAAAGTAAAGGCACAATTTATTATTTTTTAATCCCCCTCAGCACTTTAAGTGTAGGGTACCTGATATATTGAACAGGAAAATAAGAGATGTTAGAGAGAGGAAAGAGGTAACGAGATTATGAGCCCTAATAAACTTTCGTGCTCGTACAATAAAACGTTTATGCATCAGCTAATTCCTGCATGATATTGTGTAAAATAGTTGTTTTTAAAACTGCATCATAGCGTTTTATCGCATCAACGTTAATGGAATACTTTGCCTGGGCTCGTTTAAGTACTTTATAAAAAATTCCACGTTCATATTTTAGATAGACGTCAATCAATGTCCTTTCAAGATTATATATCTTGACGGAATATCCTTTGATAGTAACTTTCTTAACGCCCACCAGTCTTTTCGGTTGAATTCTTTTAACCTTAAGTAAATCATTACGAATATTATGAGGATAGACAATATCAACATCAATTCGATCTATGCTTTCATCGGTTATATCATAATATTTTGCAGCCATAAGACCAGATACAATTCCATGGGTATAATACTTTGCAATTAAGATGAGTAATCCGGAAAAAATATCAAACTTAGGAAGTGTATAGTACCCTCTCGCTATTTGCTGGAGAACTCCTTCATTAGCCAAACGAATAATTGCCATTTTATTACCTAAAAGTGATATAAGTTCAGACGTTTTAGCGATCTTATGCTTTTTAAAATAGATAAGAATTTTGTGACGATTCATGTTACTATATTGGCAAAATATTACTTATTTGTCAATATGGTAACATGATACATCTCAATACCCCAACTCTTTAAGCTTCTTCTTGAATTCCTCTGGAGCAAGGTTAAAGTCTTCTATGGTCAAGGCTCCTCCTGATTGTTTCGCCAACCAACGTACTGTCTTTTGAAGACTTAGAATTGAATTCTCAGCAAATGCAGTCAATATATATGTAGAATTTCTTCCCATCGCCAGCGATTCAGATCTCCTATTCGAACCTCGCGCTGTAATATACGCATCAATATTTGCCTTCACATTCTCAACAGGTAATACTAACTTAACTAACCCAAGCTCAGTTAACCGTTCAGAAAACTTCCCCGGTTCTTTATTAAAGTCTTCTATGGTCAAGGCTCCCCCTGATTGTTTCGCCAACCACTCAACGATTTTCTGTAGGCTGACAATTACATTATGATTCAGTGTACTCTTTATATACGAAGGACTTCTTCCCATCGCCTGTGCTTCAGCTTGCCGATTCGAACCTCGCCCGGTAATATACGCATCAATATTTGTCTTCACATTCTCAATAGGTAATACTAACTTAACTAACCCAAGCTCAGTTAACTGTTCAGAAAACTTCTCCGGTTCTTTATTAAAATCCTCTACTGCTAATTTCCCCTCAGATTGTTTCGCCAACCACTCAACGATTTTCTGTAGGCTGACAATATAATTATTATACATTGAATTATATATATACGAAGGATCTCTTTCCATCGCTTGTGATTCAACTGTCCTATTCGAACCTCGTGCTGTAATATACGCATCAATATTTGCCTTCACATTCTCAACAGGTAATACTAACTTAACTAACCCAAGCTCAGTTAACCGTTCAGAAAACTTCCCCGGTTCTTTATTAAAATCCTCTACTGCTAATTTCCCCTCAGATTGTTTCACCAACCACCCAACGATTTCTTGTAGGCTGCCAATTGAATTAGTATACATTGAACTATATATATACGAAGGACTTCTTCGCATCTCCCGTGATTCAGTTGTCCTACTCGAACCTTGCGCTGTAATATACGCATCGATATTTGCCTTCACGTAAATAAGTGATGTAATAAAATCACCGATAATTCTTTTCTTCTCTACGGCAGCAGTAAATAACTCTTGTACTTTCGTATCTAATATCAGCCTATCTCCATGATCTCTTTCTCTTCGTTCTTTCCTCTTCCCATAAAACTCAATCTGAGGGGATAATCCTTTCGCTATATCAACTACCTGTAAAAGCTGTTCTCCCAACTGATAATTCCCCCCCAAATCAATGACAATGATTCCCTCTTTTCCTGCCGCTATTCTCAATGCTCTTCCTAATTCCTGTAAATACACCCGCGCCGATAATGTCGCCTTCAACATTACAATCATTGCTATCTCGGGAAAATCCAATCCCTCATTAAATATATTGATCGCTGTTGCTGAATTGATCCTATGATTTCCTAAATCTCGTAATATATCTTTTCTCTTAGCCTTCGGCACATCACTATGTAATGCTTCTCCTACATATCCATACGGACCTAAATGCTCATTAAAATACTCATTAATCGCATCTGCATTATCAATACTATTCGTAAAAATAACTTTGATTAAGCTCAGATACTGGCGTAAATCATCTTGGCTCAGTCTTTGAGCTATTGATTGCAGCGCTTCTTCACTTATGACCTTGCCTATATCCCCCCCTCCCGCTCCTTCATCTAAGATATGATATTCTAACACCGGTGCTAAATCTCCCATCTGTATTGCATTTCTCACCATATGGTCATACCGTACTTCCAAGTCTCCATTGTCTCCGTTCTTCCCATATAAATACCCATATAATATATTCCCATGAAATATCTTCCTCACAATATCGTAGTCTCCATGCCATGGCGTCGCACTCACTCCTAACAATAACTCAAATCCTACGTGTTCATTCAACGCATAGTCGAAATCCTCTTCTCTCAAGGGAATTCCTATGAGCTTCTCACTGACATCTCCCAAGAGCTTTCTATACTTAGGATTCTCTACAAGCTTACTTCCTCTCAATCTCTCAATTAATTCGAGCGGGGTTATCACTCGGTCCTCGGCATCACGAAACTCTATTCCCTTCATTAATACTTTTGCTTCATTCGTGATATTAAACCCTTCAAGTATTTCAAAGAGTTTCTGCGTAGCGCTGCGTATGCCTACCCCTGCTTCTCCTAATCCCTGTGGATCTATTTGAACCCCTGTAAAACTGCTGTGCTTATTTAAAAACTCGATATACTGTTCCATCGTCAGATTATGATGAGCTAACACTTCACTCATTGACTCACCGGAATGAAGTTCAACAATTGTTTCATAGAGAGTGTCGGGGACATCTTCTATCATCGTAATCAACTCTTGGGTTCTCAAGAGCGCATCGTAGATCTTCAAGCTTGGCATAAAATACGATATGATCTCTCGATATTCTCTCGCTCCCGTATGATGAACTTCATCTACCATGATTAACTGAAAGTGATTTCGTTTATAATACTCATAAAATCCCCTCCCTCCTAGGGTTTGTCTCGATCCTATGATTATATCCGCCGTAGGATTATCGCATCCTCCTTCATTAAATAAGGCTATGCTTCTATCCCTGAATCGTTTACGAAACCGCTCTGCTATCTGTTCTATCAATGTATTTTGATCGGCTATGATCAGTATCTTTCCGGTAAATCGCTCCGCTACTTCTTCCATGATTACCGTCTTACCTATTCCCGTTGGCTGGGCCACTAATGCTACCGGTGCTTTCTTCGGCTTTCCATTGCGTCTATGAGAAAGCGCGAACTCTATTGATTCCACCTGCTCGGGTCGTAATCGAAAAGGCTTGCCTTCATGTGCTAAATACGGATTTACCCACTCATCTGCTCTGAATGCATTCTTGAGCGCTATCAGATTCTGAACATAGTGTGCTGAATCTCCATATGATGATGAGATATGAATCGTCGTCTCTGTATCTCTTCGCTCTATATAAATATCATCTACGGCTATTCCTTCATGAATGATAATCGTGTACTGCCGATACGGGGTCGTAACGACAACGGTATCTTTCCCTTTCGGTTCGATATGTACTTCTCTGAGAGGTACTCCTATATACGGCAACAGCATCTGTTTCAAAAACCTAAACTGCTCTCCTCCATAATCACCTGTATAGGGACGTTGATAATATTTCAGAGTCTCATTTACTTCTTTCCCTACTTGTTCTCGAAATACTGCCTGTACTCGTACTGCATACTCATCAGTATTGTCATGAGTAGCAAAAATAGATTCGACGACTGATTCAGGAGGCGTTTCTTGAGCGAGCGTATCAGCATGTTCTGCTTCTTCTCTTTCTTCTGGCTGCCCTTCTTCAACGATCTTTCCCTTCTGCTTCTCTCCACCAAATATCCCACCACATTTATTTTCAGCAAAAGCAGATGAAGAAATACTCACCAAACTTACAAATGTTACACCAATGAAATATAACTTAGATTCGAGAATGATTCGTCTCACCCTTATAATCCCTTTGAACGCTATGAATTTATACTCACGTAACTAGCACGATGCGGTATTTTTGTCAAGGGCTTGGGAGATGTGAAGTCATTCTCGCAAAGACTTATAGATCAAAGTCTCCACGGCGATGACAGGGGATCTACAGAACAATCTGAAAAACTCGCATGTAAAGGACCTCTACATTTTATGCTCCTACTTCTGTATTAGTGTTTTCATTCTCATTAGTGATAGGATCTTCTTCTCCTTCAAGTCTTTCACGAATGGGAGCAACGCTGACGACATATTCATCACCTTGAACATTAATAAGGCGAACACCTTGAGCATAGCGGCCGTAGACAGAAATATCTTTTACTTTAGTTCTGATGAGAGTTCCTTTATTCGTAATCAGCATAATTTCGTCATTTTCCTGAACTTGAATTGTTCCAACGACAAAACCATTTTTCTCGGTTGTCTTAATTGTAATGATTCCACTGCCTCCTCGCCCTTGTGTCCGGTATTCCTCGGTATCCGTGCGTTTGCCATAACCTTTTTCAGTTACGGTCAGTACTGCATCTCCAGGGTTAAGAACGTCCATACTCACTACACGATCATTTTCTTTTAAGGTTATACCCTTGACGCCACGAGCTCCTCGACCGGTAGATCGAACTTCTTCTTCGTTAAAGCGAATTGCTTTCCCCGTTTTCGTTGAAAGCAAGATATCTTGTTTTCCCGTAGTGAGTTCTGCAGCAATTAATTCATCCCCATCGTCTATCGTAATAGCAATAATCCCATTAGTACGAGGATGCGCAAAAGACATAAGATCCGTCTTTTTCACCACGCCATTCTTAGTTGCACAAGCAATAAAGGAACCTTCAATAAATTCTTTCACCGGTAAAATAGCTCTCACTTTTTCATTTGGTGATAAATTCAAAAGATTAATAAGCGGCCGCCCACGTGCAATTCGTGATGCTTCAGGAATTTGATAGACTTTTTGCCAGTAGAGCTTTCCTCTATTGGTAATGAATAAAAATGTCGTATGCATACTGGTGCTATAGAGAGCTTGAACAAAGTCATCCTCTTTTGTCCCCATAGAAGCTGCGCCTTTACCACCGCGGCGTTGTGATCGATATAAAGAAAGATCATTACGTTTTATATACCCTTCATGACTGACCGTCACTATGACATCTTCGTCTTTAATTAAATCTTCATAGGTAAGCTCTGTATCTTGTGCATCAGCAATTTCGGTCTTGCGTTTATCTCCATAATTTTTTTTCAGTTCTTTAAATTCATCTTTAATTATACCGAAAATAAGTTTTTCATCAGCAAGAAGTTTTTTGTAATATTCAACTTTTTCTAATATTTCTTTTAATTCATCCAGAATCTTTTGACGTTCGAGTCCTGTCAAACGTTGGAGACGCATATCGAGAATAGCTTGGGATTGAAGAGCCGATAAACTAAATTCTTTCATTAAAGCTTCTTTTGCTATTTCAGGAGTCTTCGATTTTTTAATGAGCGCAATGACTTCATCAAGATGATCAAGAGCGATCTTTAATCCTTCTAATATATGGGCACGGGCTTGCGCTTTCTTAAGCTCAAAACGTGTTCTTCTAATTACTATTTCTTTTCGGAAATCAATAAAAAGCGAAAGTGCTTCTTTGAGATTTACGATCTTTGGTTTATTATTCACGATCGCAAGCATGATAATACCAAATGAATCTTGAAATGGCGTATGCTTGCAGAGCTGATTAATAATGATGGTTGGAGGAATATCTTTTTTAAGCTCAATAACAATACGCATTCCATCTTTATCTGATTCATCTCGTAGATCAGAGATACCCACGATTTTTTTATCGCGTACGAGCTCAGCGATTCGTTCAATGAGGCGTGCCTTATTAACTTGATACGGAATTTCAGTAATAACGATACGTTCTCGATCGGTCTTCGCAATAGGTTCTACTTCGTATTTTCCTTTGATTTGGATTATCCCACGTCCTTCAGTGTAGGCGCTTTTAATTCCTGCCCGCCCGCTAATAATTCCTGCTGTAGGAAAATCAGGACCAGGAACTATTTTCATGAGTTTATCAAGTGGTGCATTCGGAGTATCGATGAGAAAAATGAGTGCATCCAAAATTTCGCTAATATTATGCGGAGGAATATTTGTTGCCATACCAACAGCAATTCCGCTCGAACCATTGATTAAAAGGTTTGGAATCTTTGCTGGTAATACCTGCGGCTCTTTTAAAGATTCATCGTAATTAGGGCTCCACTCCACGGTCTCTTTTTCAAGATCAACCAATAAATCATCGGTAATCTTTGCCATGCGCACTTCGGTATATCGCATTGCTGCTGGAGGATCTCCATCGATGGAACCGAAGTTACCTTGCCCATCAATTAATGGATAACGCAAAGAAAAATCTTGCGCCATACGAACAATGGTATCGTACACCGCTACATCGCCATGCGGATGAAACTTACCAATGACTTCACCGACGATTCTTGCGGATTTTTTATATGGCTTATTATACGCAGATGACAACTCATGCATCGCAAAAAGCACGCGCCTATGTACCGGCTTGAGCCCATCACGAATGTCAGGCAACGCTCGTCCAATGATTACGCTCATCGCGTAATTCATGTACGAATCTTTCATCTCGTCTTCGATATTAATAGGGAAAACATTATTGAGTTCTTGTTTAGGTGTTTCAATTTTTTCTGCCATATATTCTTTCTTCTTTGTCATCGCGAGCCGCGAAAGCGGCGTGGCGCTCTCTCCTTCCATGAAAGATTGCTTCGGCTCATTACATGAGCCTCGCAATGACTCTATTTACATATTCATCCCTAAATATCCAAATTCTTTACATTGAGTGCATTTTCATGAATAAAATCTTTTCGTGGTTCAACTTGATCTCCCATGAGAATGCTAAATATCGTATCAGCCTCGACCGCATCATCAACTTTTACTTGTAAGAGGCTTCGAGATTCAGGATTCATAGTAGTTTCCCACAATTGTCCTGGATTCATTTCTCCAAGACCTTTATAGCGTTGGAGATATACACCATCTTTTCCCTTAGTGACAATCATATTCTTAAGATGCACATGTGTTGCAAGTGCAATTGATGGAGTATCTTCACTCGTAAGACTAACAGGAAATTCTCCAAGACTATCAAAATGCTTTCGTGCCTTTGCAAGTTCGTAGTAATGTGGAGAATGAATAAAGGTAAAATCAATGACAACTTTTGTTTCAAACCCTTCTTCTTTACAAAGAAAATTAATTCCGTACGTAGGATGTTCAGAATTTTTTGTAAGGGTAATATCGGTGCTAAATATTTCCTTAAAATGATTTTCAAGATACGCTTTATACTTCTTGATTTCTTTTTCTAAAAATTCTTTGTCGGCCAATTTATTGTCATCTAATACTTCTTGCATGAGTACTGCTTCAAGGATTCTTCTATCTTTCTCCTGAGAAGCACTATCAAGGATTTTATCAAAACGGATAACATCTTTTACGACTTTTTTTAAAGTTTTGAGCTCTATTTTTTCTTTCTTTTTATTTACTACACTTATATTTTCAATTCCCAAATCGAGTAAATAATCCTCAAGAGCTATTTCATCTTTTAAATACTTTTCTACTTTTCCTTTTTTAACTTTGAAAAGCGGAGGTTGAGCAATATAGAGATATCCTTTCTCAATAAGCTCCGGAAGCTGACGATAAAAAAAAGTTAAAAGAAGCGTACGAATATGAGAACCATCGACGTCCGCATCGGTCATAATAATAATTTTGTGATAGCGCAATTTTTCGATATCATAATTTCTTGTCTGCACACCGGTACCTAATGCAGTAATCATGGTTAAGATATCGTTGCTGCCAAGCATCTTATCGAAGCGTGCCTTTTCTACATTGAGGATCTTTCCTTTTAAAGGCAATATTGCTTGATACCGTCGATTTCTTCCTTGCTTTGCACTTCCACCTGCGGAATCTCCTTCAACTATATATATTTCGCACAGGCTTGGATCTTTTTCTTGGCAATCAGCAAGTTTACCCGGCAGAGTACTGATATCAAGCGCACTTTTACGAACGGTTTCTCGAGCTTTGCGGGCCGCCTCACGAGCTCGAGCAGCTTCAATAGCCTTGAGAATAATCCGCCGAGCGGTATCGGGATTTTCATCAAAAAAGATACCGAGTTTTTCATTGGTAAGTGTTTCAACGAGTCCTTTGATATTGCTATTCCCAAGCTTTGTTTTTGTTTGTCCTTCAAATTGAGGATCAGGAAGTTTAATACTAATTACACACGCTAAGCCTTCTCGAACGTCATCACCAGATAATGCAATTTTCTCATTCTTAAATAAGTTATTTTGAGTCGCATAATTATTAATCGTTCGAGTAAGGGCAGAACGAAAACCAATAAGATGCGTCCCACCTTCATGGGTGTGAATATTATTAGCAAAAGTATAAATATTTTCTAAGTATCCGTCATTGTATTGTAATGCTATTTCAAGAATAACATCATCTTTTTGTGCTTCACAATAAATAGGCTTGGGATGCAGCGGTGTTTTACTTTTATTTAGATACTCAATAAATGAAACAATTCCGCCTTCATAAAAGAAATCATGTTTTTTATCGCTTCTTTCATCTTTAATACGAATGCGTAAACCACGATTGAGGAAAGCCAGCTCGCGAAGACGATTGCTTAAGATATCAAAACTATATTCCAGTGTTTCAAAAATCTGCGCATCGGGCTTAAATTTTACACTTGTTCCTCTGCCTTCTGTTTTGCCTGTTTCTTTCAAATCTGCAACCGGAACTCCTCGGTGATAGCGTTGGAAATATACTTTTTTATTCCGTTTTACTTCGAGATCAAGATATTCACTTAAAGCATTTACGCACGAAACACCGACTCCATGCAAACCACCGGATACTTTATAGGATCCTTTCGAAAACTTTGCTCCCGCATGAAGTGTTGTCAAAACAACTTCAGCAGCAGAGCGGCCTGTTTCTTTATGAATATCAGTTGGAATACCACGGCCATTATCAACAACAGTAATACTATTATCTAGATGAATTGTCACATCAACTTCGGTACAATAGCCGGCAAGCGCTTCATCAATACTATTATCGACAACTTCATAGACGAGATGATGTAACCCTGATGAGCCTGTCGAGCCAATATACATGGCTGGACGCATACGAACAGCATCAACGCCTTCCAGAATTGAGATGCTATCAGCGCCATATTCGTCTTTCGTTATCTCAATAACATTTGAACAATTTTCACATATATATGAAGTCTCATTTTTGGCTACTTGAACTTCTTTTTCTGTCTTACATTTTGGACAAGCAATCTTCATGAATAATGCTTCCTTTCTGTAGAAGATACGTTTTCTAAGTCGGAATTTTTTAGCATATTGAGATGCTTATGTAAAGGGGGAAGA
>JAHFAK010000028.1 GCA_023250585.1 Deltaproteobacteria bacterium | reverse complement strand
TATACCATTGAGTAATTGGACCCTCTAAAAGCATCGATGCAGTGATTACTGCAAGTTGATTGAGAATAAATACTTTCCAACCTAATGGACCAGTAGCTGCTTCTCCAACAGCTGCTGCTTTCGAGCCTGCCCGAAATACTTTATAGGCCTTTATTAAACGTGATACTCCTGCTAAGGCAACTCTCGATGTGGCGTAGGATAGCGCAACAGAAGAGAGAATAGGGACTAAAGAAAAAGAATCTTCATCCTCCATTAACTCTGGAAAGTACATGAGCGCCATCAGAGCAACTGTTTCTCTTCCAAACTGTCCAAGCATGGGAAAGGGCTTGAGCTCTTCCAGACTCGGAGGAATCAAGAACGAAAGGTTTCTCTTTTTAAGGTACGCATGTAAGGGAACTGAAGCATAGGGAAGATAGCGAATTCCAGGATAGGTATTGACAAGACTACTTGTAGATATATCCTGACTGAAATTTTTATCAATGAAATATGACTCAAGAAGAAGATTAGTATTGTATTGAGATTGAAAATCAATATCTTGATTAATTAAATTACTATCAACGGAATAAATACCTGAATCAGCAATAATGTTTCGCATGAGTTGATTAAGAAAAGGGTTTTTAAATGATTTTTCTATAAGTTTCTTAAAATCATCACTTTCAAGATCTCCATTATCTGCGTCCGAATAGATTTCAAGTAAACCAGAATATAAATCTAGTCCTTCATTGATTTTACTCTCCGTCATATCATTAATAAAATACTCAGTAGCACCTGTTACACGATCTCCATAGTTAAAGATCCAATCAGATAAAAGCCATGATAAGAATAGATTAGCAATGCCAAAGGTAATGCGAATCTTACGCCAGTTTTTAAATCGCTTTTTAATTAAAAGATCATCAAGAGCTATTACCACAATAACTGAGAATATAAAGCGAGCGCTTTCCATTCTCCCTCTGGATACCTTTCTCTCTTTTTTAAGATCATTTTGAATCTTAGCGAGTCTACTTTGGTGTATTGGGTTTATCAATGAATCAAGGGTTACGGTAAGAGTTTCTTTTGGATTCTCAACAGAAAGAGGTATTTCAACGGTAATGTCTTTGAGATCTTCTAAGCCGAGATACTGATCTTCTCCATTCCCAAAAAGTAATGAAGGAACCGCTATAAACAATAAAAGAAAAATTACCTTATATATGCTCATAGAAGAAAACATATGATTTAATCTCCATCATTTTCTGTTTCTGAAGAAACCATCTTCATAAGAAACTTTTCGACTCCCCTAACAATACTCTTAATATGGAAATCTTCTGCGGCTTTACTACTGGCTGCCCAAAACCCTTCCTCTCGTTCAATCTTTATATAATCCGTAACGGTATTTACCCATATAATGTTGTATAATATACTGGTAGATAGCCCAGCCGAAAGTCCATAGGTAAGATTATACGCTATAGCATTTCTTTGGAGTCCTGGAGGTAATACTGCTCGAGAGACACTCTTAGCAACTGTCCATACTGGGCCTAAAATAAATAATCCAATTGCAAGATTTGATGTCCAATGGATCACATTAAAGGTTCCACGTTTTGTAATCTGAAAGTAGAAACTGGACAGAAAATTCGACTGTAATGCAAGCATTGTTTGTCGTACATTAGTTGTAGTTACTTCTGTCCACATCTTTTGTGCAGCAAGTTTTGACCTCAAATAGTCTCCTTTTAAAAACGCAAATGGTGCTGTCCCATTCATAATTTCAAGATCCTGAATATGCCCCATGAGAGCACGCGCAATTATTTCATCATCCAATCTTCCAAAGCTTTCAGAAAATTTAAGCTTCAATGCCCCGGCAAGTTTATTTACTCCTTCTTCTAAGTTATGAAAGCGTATTGATTTTGTAACCATTCCGAGCGTAATATTCATCCATAAACGAAAATTAATATCCTGTTGTATCCATTCAGTATGGGTCATGGTATAGGGATATTCATAACTCGACCAAAACGATGTTTCTGAATCCAAAGGATTTGCTTCGTTTGAGTAGTATGATCGTACGATTAATTCTGAGGGTAGAATAGTCGCAATAACATCAATGAGCATCAGCGGTAAAGAACGCTCCATATCTTTACCTGAAATAAATCGTAGTTTAGTATCTTCCTGGACTTTATAAAAGAGTTTGTAAAGCCACGTATACACACCTTTAAAACGGTTTACTCCAAATTCCAAGCTTCCACTCCAGGCTCTTGTAGGAAGTTTTTTAATATTTTGTATTGTAGCAAGTCCCCGTAGTGCTTTTAATCGTTCTCGTAATGAACGTCGGGCTGAGCTATTCGTTAAATACGCGTTATCATATTTTATGAGATAGTCATCAAAAATTTTAGCTGCAATTTCTGAATTGTTTAATCCATCCTTCTGCCATCTACCTAATTCTGTAAGAAATGACTTCTTTTGTAATGCTTTTAAATTAATACTTTGTACTATTTCTTTTGCTGCATCAGAAATAGGCGAAACGACTCGTAACTTTGAAAGTCCTGTGTGATATTCTATCTCTCTCATATATTCGAGCGATGTAGCAACTCCTTCTTCTCCTAGAAGTATCCTTACCAATTTTTCAACTTCTCCAATGATTTCGGCTCTTAATGTATCATAATTACCCTGCAAATCCGTTATAGCATCTGTAAGTATCGTACGCATTTCATCACCAGTGCAGTTTGCAAGTTGTTTAGTTAAATTGTCTATTAATCCCTGTGACTGAATGAGGAGTTCCTTGGCGGTCACATTTTTTAAGTTATCTGCTACTTGTTTTTCTATCGATTCTTTGATGGTCTTAATTTCTTTTTTAAGAATTCCCGGAAAAAGATATTGATTGTCAAGGGCATCGGCAAGGAGATCAAGAATAAGAAGCATAATTTGCCTACCATTTGTAATCCGCTGATATATGAATCCAGCTCCTGCCATAACATCCCACACATTATTACCCTTATAATACCCTACCGTAACAAGCTTTCTTACGTATAAATATTTTAAAAGCGGTTTAAGGGCAAGGGGACTGGCAAAAAGTATACCCAAAGGAAGTCCTATACTCCACATCGCACTGCTATGAGCACTTTCTGCATCATCGGGGTTAGCATTAAGCGCTTCATCGAGCCGTATGTTTGATCGACTAAACCTCCATGCTTTCCGTAACATTCCAACCGCATGTACAAAACCCGCATCAGGATCAATAACTGCTCCTTCATTTTTTCCTACTTTTAACCAGGTATAGTTTAATTTCTCCCATCGAGCTGTTGGTGTTACAATTGAGGGATCGAAAAGTTCTTCCGGGGAATACCGAGCAATATAGATCTTACGGTGATCATTCTGATACTTTGCATAAAAGTCTTGCAAAAGAGAGGCTATTTTTATATCGTATTTCTGTTCTATAGCATTTTTTGTTTTGCTATCATTAAAACGATCCAAGGCGGTAGTAAAAGCATCAAAAACATTCTCTTGAGTAAGTTCACCATGAGGATTAAACTTAGCCCAATCAATCGATCCTAGAGGAGGATTAGTGAAAATTGAATTAATTTCAGCAGCCATCTCATCTTGAATTTTCAAAAGTTCTTGAGTGAATATACGATATTTTTCGATTTCCTCATCACCTGGACTCAAATCTTCATGAGCCAATTTATCAATATAATTACTGAGAATGCTTATGGAAACATATTGTTCGAGTTCTTGTATTGGTATACGTTCAGAATCTTTTTCACTAATACCTTCTTTATTGGTTTTTGTATGAAAAACTCGGATAGCCACTTCTTTTTGTTGAAACATATCTATCTTATTTGTATATAAGAGCTTACATTCTTCGTACTGAGTATCTTTCAATCTCTTACATTCTTCATACTCTTTCTCATTACCTTTAAATTGGTGGCATGTTTCATATTTCTCATCTTTCATATCCTTACACTTTTCTATTATTCTTGCTTCGAGCTCTTTTTCTCTTCTTACAGTCTGTTGTGGCTTTGTTTTCTTTGAATCCTCTTTTTTTTCAATCTCAGGTGCAATAGATGAAATACCCTGTATTCCCGGCAGAGGAAAAAAATAATAAGGAATATTGTTATTCCTAAAAAGATTCGTAGCAATATCAATTTTCCGAAACATATAAAAACCTTCTTGCGAATCATCAAAAGGTGCTAAAAAGATATAATCCTTTGACTGAGCAAAGCGTCTATCTGATCGTAAAGCACGAACCTCTATTGGCAAATGAAAAAAATGAGTATGAAATGTATCATAAAAAAGTAGTCCTTTACCATCATCAAGTACTGCAATCCTCCAGTTAACATTCCTCGTACATTGGACTGAAATTTTGCATTTATTATAAGCATTACCTGTTTTCCCCACGCATTCCTCTTTTATTTTTTTTTCAATAAGTTCTTGCATGTCAGGAATGTAATTGAGGCAGACATCTTGGGGAATAGTATAGACATAACTTGCAGGACGAGCGATTTGTTTTTTATTTATTTCTTCTTCGATATAATCGCCAAGATTTTCTCCATCACTCACGTCCTTATCTTCAATATCGAGAATGGTAAAAAGATAATCCTTAGAATCAATAATTGTACCAGCAGCATCAAATTGATTTTTCTTTATGTCCTTTAATCTTGGAATTATAGAACTCTGACTATCTGACAAGAGTGTAATCGAGCTAACAATCAAAAAAAATAACCCTAAGAATAACTTTTTATACCCCATAATTAACCCCCAGATGGTTAAAAAATTATTTACGTACTACCTAAAAAATATGCTGTATTTTTAGCACATTGATACCATGAGCTTCATAATTGTATACCTCCTTTGTTGGGAAATTAATGTGAAAATAATTGTGGCTAATACAAGAATGGATCTTAAGAATAAGAAATTGAATGCTTGACTGTCGAAGAGGCTTACGTTGTGTTCTCTTCGTAAGGTTCATTTCACCTTCTCTCCTCTGGGGCCTTCTTTTTCCACCATGAAGGAGTCCATTGGCCTGGAGTAAGTACGACTTTCTCACGAGGGTTTTTATCTAACCGCTCTTGGAAATAATCAGCAGGAATATATTTTGCACCTCGTTTACTTGAAAAAGGACTCGTCATGTGAGTATCAACCACATCAATACCACGTGTATGTAAAATATCCGACATCGCCGTATTGAGCATATGCGCAAGGTCAAGGTTACGAATACCTACAGTACGAGCCTCATCCCAGAGCTTTGCTTCTATTTCTTTTTCAATAGCGCTTCTATCAACGTTAGGCTCTTTAATCTCACTTTTTATTTGTAAAGCAATGGTCTTTTTTAGATCGCCTATCTGTTTTCCCTCGATTATAGTTCCTTGGCTTTGTAACCTTCTGACTTCCTCATTATAACGTCTCTGTGATTCTGCTTTTATCAGTGTTTCATATTCTGTCTTTATCTCTCGTGTTCTCTCAACTATACGAGCATTGACCAACATGTTAAATCTCATTGATTCTTGATCAAGCTCTTTTTCTATACGAGCTCGCAGTGTTTCTTCATCAACGGTAAACTCCCCAATTACTCGTTTAACTTCATCTCGCATGGCCACATACTGCTGCTTTATCTGATTCTTCTCTTCTTTACCCATAGTAGTTTTTGGATTTTTATACTCTTCCAACAACCTTGAATCATAACGTTTAGCAAAAAGCTTTTCTGCTTCTAACTTTAAATGATTTTCATATGTGTTTTTTTCTTCGTTATAATACAGAATAAAACGGTCCTGGGCCATTTTTCCCCGATCAGGCAATTGTACCCTTTCAGATTTAAGCATTTCATATCGTCGCTGTATCTCATTGCGAAATGCACCACTATATGACTCCCTATCTAATTCGCGACTACTTGGCTGGTAACCTACTGCATCAGGACCAAAAATATTTCCCATTTGAACACCTTTGATAACAGCCATGAGTACTTGTTTTTTCTCTACGGTTTCACCAGTCTCAGGGTTGATAACAGTATTCATTCGCACGACAAGAGGAAGAACAAAGTTTTCGTATTCCAAATAATCAAGATTGACTTTTTCGATTTTTCCATCATGATAAATTATATATTGTCCTTCTGAATCATCAGCATACGAACTATTTAAATATGCACGAGCGACATCCGGATTTTCATTCATATAAGAATCTATATCTTGCCATGACATAAAAGCATAGAGACGACCTTCTTCTAAATTACGTTTTGCTTTATTCACTACATGAGGATCTCGATAACGATTTGGATCTTTACTTGTTATGCCTCTGACTGCACCTTCACCTTCTCTGTAATGGGCAAGGAAGAAAAGAGATACCGGAAGATGTTGGTTAACTGTAACAGTAATTCCTTCTTTCAAAAGGTTATCTGCTCTTTCTACAAATTTTGCTTTCATGGCATCTTCATAGAGAATAACGCCTCGTTGTCCAGGAAAAGTATATCCTGACGCAACAAGACGGTAAGGATATTTATCTCGCGAAGGATCATCGCTAAATGATGGGGCAATTGTAAAATCATCAGGATTATTTAATATTTTCCGTACTTCTTCCGCAGATGCTGTTTTCTTTTCACCATAGATAAAAGGCTTCTGCCCTTTTGATTCGATATGTTCAGCATAAGCTATCGATACTTTCTCAATTAATTCCTTACGAATTGTATCAGCTTCTTCTTTTTGATCTTTGAATTCAAGTTCCCTAATAGTAGCAAATGCTTGATCTATTTCATCAGTAAAGGTAAACCAAAAGACACCTTGTGTTTCAATAACTTTATAAAAATCAGCTTTTGTTTCTTCGAGGACAGCAGCTCTCATCTTATCTGCTTCTGTTTTATTGCTTTTTTCGGTATTTTTAATTTGAACCATTGTATGTGGATCAATCTTATAATCAGTAAGAAAATAAATTCCTCGTACTACATTTTCAGTGAGTGCCCAGTAAATTTCATGCATAAGCGCTTCTTGTTCGGTTTCGACACCGTACTCACGCACTCCATGAAACCAAAATCCTCCTGTGCCTTCATAGAATGTAGCTAACTCAGGATCCTTCGTTGAACCAGTCACATACCTTTTCCATCCAAGACCTTTTCTTTGATCGGGAAGTTTTTTTGGTGTTCTTATACCTGATTCGGAGAGGTCTAAAGAAATGAAAGATGGATTAAACCATATAGTCCCGCAATTATTTTTGTCAAAACCAAAGACACTACTCAGTGTGCCCAAAACCATCACAAGGAGCAGTGATCGAGTTATTGTTCGTAGAAACATAATTACCCCCAAATAGTATTTGTAATATAGTCTTTTACCTACTTTTCAGGAATTTCCCACTTTCCATTTAGTCGCGGAGTTGCCAGTACATTTCTCGATAGTTGAGAAATATATATAGAATTATCTTTCTGAACTTCATACTTTATCCCTAAATCATGTAATCGATCTGCTAAAGCCCAAACAGAAAGGCTCGCTAATTTTCTTGGACTTTCATTTTCTCCTGTTATTGAGCTATTACGAAGAGGGTCATCCTCATTAGAATTAGGCTTATTTTTTACAAAAAGATATTTGCCATAGTTGTCTTGATCATAAAATGACCTTAAGGTATAGGCTCCATTTTCTGTACCGTAACCGGCAAGTATTACAGCCAATCGACGTTGTACATTTCCGTTAGTGTCAATAAAGTCATGATATACAGCCACAGAGAAAAAGCCATAGTCACGTGGGATAGTTTCAAAGACATCTCCATGTTCATTCCAGCGTTCTTCAATTAAAGTATTCTGTAAAGTTCGAGGAGTAATTTCTTTTGGATTCAATACTACAGAAAATCCCATACCGTATAACTCTTGTGCTGTTTTTAGTTTGCTCGTCCAACTACCGAGTGGAGTGTTTGGCGCCTGATTTTCTTTTACATCTTTCTTCAGATATTTCGGATCTTCACTTTTACTAACTTCAATTAATTCGAGCACATTAGGCTCGTTGGGTAATTTTACTGGATCACCATAAGCAAGCTTCCAGAATTGAGGGACAACTTCCCTTCTAGGTCTGTATTTGGCACCAGCTTCATCAGAATTTTTTGTAACCATTCCGACATTTTGAAGGTCTATCCCTAACTGATGTAGTTCCTCAATCGCTAAAAATTTAAGAACTCTCATTATAGTAATAGCATCAGAATTATAGAGTTCAATTAGATTTCGTGCTGCTCCTCCTCGTGGTCGCATATATTTAAACTTTTCATAGAAAAAGCTCTCCGTTGTTATGAGTCGGCCATCTCTCTCATTTCTTTCTCCAATATTAAAACCAACAAGTTGAAGCTTACCAGTAGGGAGCATATGCCAAGCTTCAAAGGTAACTAATCTTCCTTCTTCTGCGGCTTTTTGAAATTTAGAATAAACTCCTTGTGATATCGTCATTATACGCCCCGTGTTTCCATCCAAATCGTCTACGGCTTTTTCATCTGTTGCATAGCGTGTACCGACACCATGCTCATGCTGTTGAGTTACCAGGTAATTTATTGCCTCCGTAGGAGAAAGAGTATTAATCTTAAAAACTAAACCCATCTTAATAAATTTTTCAGCTAATGATCGATACATATAATAGGGATTATCGGTTTTTTTAACTCCTCGATAATCCCTATATTCAAATACACCTAAAAACGGCGGGAATCGTAATCCTTTGCTATATAAGATTGGCACTCCATTTACTGTTAATCGCTGAAGTTCTTGAGCATTAATATATCTTCGTAATGTTTCTGGAGACATTTTATGCATGCCTAAAGTATAGGTATTACGTGCTCGATCCAATGATCCTCCGTCAAAGAAAAAGCCACCATTGTTCGAGTTGTTAATAAAATAGTTAGCATATTCTTCCTGAGGTAAACTACCATCATTATCATACAATTTTTTTTGAGTAGCTTGATCAACGATGAAAAAAATTCCTGAAACATTTTGATCTAATCGTAGTTCACCCGTTGCTGAATCATTCATACAAAGATCAGTATATACTCGTAAGGCTTCTTCTACACTCGTAACGAAATAGAACTTGTCCGCCCAATCAATTGTTCCTAAGCCTAATTTAGCCTTAGCTGAAATAGACTTTGGATCAAGAAATGGTGACACGTTACCTCGAGGACCCCGGCTCAGCTCCTCTATAAATCCTTCAACCATATCAAGGGTAATTTTTCCATCACTAAAGTTTGATTCTTGTTTTGCTTTTTCTAATGCATTAATCATATTTCCAAGATAATTTGTACCGAACACAAATGAGGGTTCAGGTTGTGGCTCTACTACTTCTGTTACAGCTGGTATACCATATGAAGGGTCAAGAACTTTTGCTATGAAGATAATAATTCTCTTTCGTAACTCAGCCGGATCAATAATTTGTATAGCATGTTCTTGGAGAAAGTTCTTTATGTCGGAGAAAGAATCTGTTGCTGTTTCGCCAGCTTTTTCCAATTGGCTTTTAGTTTCTAGAAGATTTTCAGTACGCTTAAGAGCTAACTCTTGGCCAATTTTTTTAGGATCAAGATATCTTGCCCAGTATTCTCTCGATAATGCATTAATATCATTACTTGGAGGAATTGGCCTAAAATCAACTAAAGCAACAACTTTTCCCTTATCGTTTCTCAACGTTGTGAAGCCACTATCTACATCTACATCCAGCTTCTGTATAGGATTTCCATAAGACTCTACAATAGGCTCAGATCCTTTAAATAATTGAGAATCAACTAACTGAGCATCAACGACGAGTTGTATGGTTTTGCCTCCATCAAGAACAAATTCTAATGTTTTCAATTGAGGATCTTTTGCATCTATTTTAGTAACAATAAAGCTTCGAGGATTTTTCAGGGAAGGCAAAACAGTTGATTGTTCTTCTCTGTGTGTGGGAAAAGAAAATAGCCCAGATCCACAGTTTGTTGTATTTGCATAAACATTTTGATTAATATTAACACAGAAAAAAGAAATCAATAATTGGAGGGAACTAACTTTTCGAACCACGTCTAACCCCCTATTCTACTTAGGTTATAGAATGTAGGCACTCTTTCTTCTACATGACCCTTTGTATCATACTTAGTAAAGATGTCAAGAAATAAATCAATATATGTTGCATTATGTATGATAAATGTCATAAAAAATAATGCCTTATTAAATGTTATTTTTTTCCGGGAAATGACCATTCCAATACAATATCTCCCTGTCCATTTTCTACCCATTTTGCTTTGCCTGCAAGAACAATAGCATTTTCTCCCTCGTGGCTTTGTAAAGATTTAAGAAACTCTTCAAATCCTATATATCGGCCTTCTTCATCTTTTATGGTGGTATAGTTGGCAAAAAATTCGGCTTTTGCTTCATTCAATGCAAAACCTATTTTAGCTTCTATATATGGAGGATCATCTTGCCTCCCCTCTGGCAATGTTTCCAATACTTGCTCTCTCACATGCTCTTCTAACATACGATATGCAAGTTTCAAAAATGCTGCTTCTTCTTCTTGAGATTGAGGAGCTTTTTTCGGGATAGTTATTGCAGTTGAATCTCCCGAAAAATTAGATACCACTTGAACATCAAAGAAGCGTATCCCAAAGTTTTTATAGAGAAAATCCGCAAGGGCATAATTACCATACTTAGGTATATCTATATTTCTCGCTCCTACAGTACGAGCTTGTTCGCGCAGTTCATCTTCTATGTCGGCTTCTATTTTGCCTCGATCAACTATTTCGTTTCTTACCGAAGCTTCAAGCTCATCTCGGATTCTTTTAATTTCATCTTTATCTCTTTTTTTCTCTAGGGTTCTGTCTTGTATTGCCATTAAAAAACGCTTTTCAACCTCTTCTTTAATCTGCCTTCCATAGTGCTTTTGTATTCGCTTCTGTACTTCTTCGGAAGAAGCTCGTTCGTGTAACTCGACCTCTATCTGAGCTTGAATTGATTTTTTATCTACTTCAGGTTTTCGTATCTGAGCCTTAGCCTCATCTCGAGTCTTTCTCCTGAGTTCTCTATATTCATCAGAGCTTAACCCACTGGTATGGTATCCTTCAAAACGTTTATCGGCATCTTCCTTAACTCGTGCATTATATTCTCTATCAATTATTGCTTGTTGTTCACTGACACGCAGTTGTAACGTTGCCGCTAATTTATCCTTAAGAAGTGCCTGATAGCGTCTCTCAACTCGATCAGCTTTAAGTTCCTGAGCGCGCGCTTGAATGAGATCGGCAAAGAGAACAGGATCCAATTCACGATGTGGTTGATAAAATACCACATCGGCAAGAAATAACCTTCCTGCTTTGCTCCCAACAATGCCGCCCATGAGAACTCTTCCATTTTTTATCACAAGAGGTGTGATAAATTCTTCAACTAAAAAATTAAGGGGATCTTGAACTTCCTGAATTCCTTGGTGCGTAACGATATAATAACCATCTTTATAGATTTTTTTTGAATTACCTGCCTCATCATTTATAGGAAAAACGATGTGAGCTTTATCAAGTGCCATAATATCAGGATTTTGTTTCGCATACTCTTCAATATCTTGCCACAACTCAAGCGAGTACGCACGATCCTCTCTATATTTTTCCGTCATACCATCTCTATACTTTTCAATCGTGAATCGATTTATTAGTTCACCAGCAGGTCCAAATCTTTTCTGATGACCGAGAAAAAGAAAAGAGCCTTGAAAATCAGCGGTTACCATAACAGTGTAGCCATCATTTTTTAGACGATTTCCGATTTTCCTTAATTCTTCTCCTTTTTTCCCCTCGAGAATATTCTTATAATATATAACAGCTCTCACAACGGGATTAAACCAGCCAAGTAGTCTATAGCAGAGTTGTCTATTTTTTCCTTTTCCCTCAGGTTCAATTTCTAAATCATCGAGAATGAGCCTCCCTTGAAATTCTTCCCAAGCATAATGCTGTTGTCTTCCATAGGGGTCAAACAGAATAACACCATTTTTCTGAACAATATGCTCAAATTTTTCTTTAGCTTCTTTAATGTCTTCTGGCTTTCCACTCTTTGAAATATATTGATCACTGAGCTGAAAATCATCATCAGTAATAAGATACATTGCCTTCTGCCAAATACCAAGGTTCTGAGTACGCTCTCTATCATGTTTCTGAGCAGCCTCAAGGCTCGGCATGATAAAAAATTTAGTACCCCAATCAAAATCTCCGTTAAGTTCATGCTCTAAAGTGGTCGTTCCTGATGTATCAGAACCAAAGGTCTGTATAAAACCTCGCACACCCAATGACTCAAAGGGTTGTTGAGATTTTTTTGTTACTTTTTCTAATGTAGTACTTACTGGTTTTTTTCTACCCTTGCCACCAATGGAATCAAAAGGAATACACTTATTAGTAGAAAGATTAGTATGCCAAACTGCTTTAAGTTGACTATTGTTAATGAGAAATATAACGAGGAAAAAATAAAAACTAAAATAGAACTTTTTTCGTATCATTTCTAACCCATTATTATTATTCAGGTTATAGAATCTTATAGAAACTATTTTTTTTATCCCACATGACCCCTTGTATCATAGTGCGTAAAGTTGTCAAGAAAAACTTACATATTTGTGTAGTGCCTCAGAAGGTGTTACATAAATGTTGCATTATTCTTGAGATTTATCATATAGAGTAGGGCGGACATGAGGCCATTTTTACTGAGCCAGGGGTAAAGGCTATTGATGAGTGGATGTCAACTTTACCTAAATAAAAAATTATTATGATATTTTAGTGTAAAGGTACTGAATGCGGTTGAGTATCTAACTCAAAAGGAAAATTTTGGGGTTGTTCTTTTAGGTGAGTTTTTATTTCGAGACTCCATTGCTTATGCTGACGAAGATCTTTCTTAAGCTCCGCAAGCTTACGAGTAACTAATTCTAAGTCTTGTAATTGATCAAATGATGTATGTAAGAAAAATTTTCTGAGCTCTTCAAATTTCTGAAGTATATTTTGCTTAATAAGTAAAAAATAAGGATGAGAAAGAGATGTATCGAAGTAAAGTATTGTTAATGCATTCTCAAAATTATCTAAATCTTTTATAAAATTATTAGGGTACTGTTCTTTCAACTCTTGGATAGCTTTAGAAGAATTAATTCCCATTAACGACAATTGTACTGTTTGAAATATTGAATGAGCTGCAAGAAGTGGATTATTCAAAATATGACTAACTCGATCTTCTGGTCTCCAGCCATCAAAAAGATTACACGTATTTGGTAATTCCTCATAAGCATGAGCATATTGAAAACCAAAGCACACACAGATATAGATGATTAATATATAGTTTTTTTTCATATCACTTTAACCCCTGTTTTATGAACAGAAGAAAAACGATGCTCTCCTATCTCATAAAACATATATTCGTCAATGGGAAATTTTTGGATAGAAATGATAGTTTCATGTACCCATTGAATTTATATAAACTTAATACATATCAATGCATTTTGTCAATATTTTTTCTTTACTTAACCTATTCTGAGATGCACTATAAAAGCAATAATAGATTTAATATTTGGACATAATTTTTATCAGCTATTTTCAAAAAATGTATGAAAGAAATTCGTACTCGCTGTATACTTAATCTTAAAGACCCATTGAGCCTCGATTCAACTTTCACTGCTCTCACAAATTTTATTTTTGCACAAAAGAATGCGGGAAAATTTTTTGTGTATATTGAAGATAGCCCGCATATCGAAACAAAATATTTAGAAGATCTTGTCTGGCTTGGGATTTCGAGTAATGCAGAGCCGCTCCGACAAAGCGACCGATTATCTATTTATAAAAAATATACCGAAAAGCTTCTCAATGAAGATAAAGCATTCTACTGTTATTGCACTGAAGAAGAATTAAAAAAAGCCCAGGAAGAAGCGCTCAAAAATTGGCAGAATCCTCATTACAATGGACGCTGTAGGAATCTTTCATCCGAAGAAAAAAAACAATTCGAAGATGAGGGGCGACAACCTGTTATTCGCTTTAAAACACTCGCAAAAGAAATTATTCATCATGATCTTATTCGGGGTAAAATCACTTTTCCCGATTTTACTCTCGGAGATTTTGTTATCGTAGAAAAAAGTGGCGCGCCCACATATACTTTTGCTGCGTGTATTGATGATGCTCTAATGCCCATTACACATGTTCTACGATCAGAACAGTATTTTAGTCATACCTGTAAAGAAATAATGCTTCAAGAAATCCTTGAGTTGCCCACACCGCACTATGGACATTTCTTTATGCTTCGAGGTGAAGATGAAACAGGAAAAATTGAAAAACTGTCAAGCCGGCATGGAGCTCATGATCTTTGTTTTTATAAAAAATCGAACTACAAAAAAGAAGCAATTATACATTATTTAATGTCTCTTTATGTATCGCTACCTGACAAAAATAAAGAACCTTTTGATATGAATTATTTTCTAGAAAATTTTACTCTTGATCATTTTAAAAAAAACATACCAATTTTTAATTCAAAGAAACTGGATGAACTGAATGTACATTTCTGTCATTCCCGCGAAAGCAGGAATCCAGGAACATAGTTTAAAAGACTTGATCCCCACCTTCTCGGGGATGACATCAGAAATGAATTTCTCAAATGTCATCTCGTAGTTCGCGCAGCAAACGAGGTCCGTTGAAAATAAGTGGTGTAAAAATCTGTATTTCTTGGGCACCGTAATTTATACGCTCATTGAGACGAGTTAAGCTGTTAATTCCACCACAGGCAACTATTTTGACATGAGTATTTTTGAGCCGTTCATAAAAATGCTTTTGAATAGCAAAAGATCGTTCATATAAAAGCTCACCACTTGCTCCACCCTTTTGATAGCTATGCTGTGTGGTAGTATTTGTCGTCACAATACCATCAACATGCATTGCTTGAATAACAGAAACTGTTTCATCGATTTCATGCTCTAAAAGATCAGGAGATAATTTTATATAAAGTTTTTGATAATCATTCATTGATATCTGAACCGCATTTATGAGCGACTTCAATTCTTTATGATAATTATTCCTGTCCGCTTCAGTATTGGGACAGGAAATATTCAGTTCAAAGCGGTCAACACATGAAAATATTTTTAGCGCATCGACTGTTTTTTCTAAATCACGAAGAGCATCTTCTCCTCGTTTATGAGGAGTTGGAGCAATATTAATAGTTATAGGAATTTCACTGTTTTGAAATTTCATAAGATTCCGACGCACGTGGCTTGCGCCAATTCCAGGTAATCCCATCCAATTAATAAGCGACTCCGATTCAATTAAACGGAGAATATGAGGACGCGAGTTTCCTTTCCATCGCTCGCCGGTTACGGTACCAATAACAACTCGATCGAATCCCAGATATTTTAAAAACAATGGCGAAATTGAACCATTTTTATTGAATCCTGCTGCATTCGAAAGAGTAATTTTTCTTTTGTTGTAGTTTGTTTCATTGTCTAAAAGAAATCGTTCTAGTTTAAGTCCATGAATGATTCGAGAAAATTCAACAAATAATTCATGCGCTCGATGTGGATCGTTTTTTGAAATAAAAAATAGAAATGGTCTGAAAAGATCATAGAATGAATCAAAAGATTTTCGAATACAATTCATACTATTTTTTCATACGGATCAAAAAGATAATCCTTAACATATATAGTATTATTTTTTGCCTTTCGTCGAGGAATTTTTATGCCGAATATTTTATTTACATTCTCGAACGCAACTTTTTGCAAAAAATTTTCTGCAATTCCACGAGCTTTAAGTATCTCAATTACTTTTGGCCATGAAGCGAGATTTGGAATACCAGAAGAATGTCGTTCTATCTTATCTTCATAGGTATGAGGAGCATGATCTGTTTCCAGAATATCAATCTCACCATTGTTAAATTTTGCAAAAAGCTGTGCGCGACTTTCAGGACTTCTCAAGGGAGGATTTACTTTATAAAAAATTCCTTTTTCATTCGTCATTACATTTTTATCTAATAAGAGATGATGAAACGTAACACCACTCGATAGTCGTAATGCATGTTTTGTCTTATTGACAATATCAACCGATTGAGGAGAAGAAATATGAGTTATGTGAAGATGGCCTTTAAAATTAGTTTCTTGCGCGCATTGAATTTGATCTTTTACTGACTGAATTTCAGCTTCTTCGGATCGAACATCACAATGTGAAATTGGATTTTTCGGGTCCCACAATTTTTCATTCATTACAGATTCCTTTTCACAATGAAGAGATATCACGCCTTTAAAATTTAATTCCGCAAGAATTGCAAATACAGAGCGCTGCGAAAGAATGTCTTCAACAGTCAAATTATTCGTTGATTTTCCGGCATACATTTTAAGACCAATCACGCCTACCCTTTCGTCACCTTTGTTCGGAAAAAACTCATTGAAGGTTTCGACAGCTTCTTTAATCTGATCTTTTTTATTAGTTAGTCCAATGAAAATTCCATAAAAAACAGGCGATGCACATTTTTTTGCGAGTTCTAAACGTCTTTCAACAACTGCGCGTGTAATAAGCGGAGGCTTTGTATTTGGCATATCAAAAATTCCGGAAAGTCCAGAATTCTCAGCGACCAAAAGTGCATGCTGTATTGTTTCTTTATATGCCTCTTCAAAATCACGACAATGTGTATGGGCGTCTATGTACATTGTGTATCCGTATGCTTTTTTAAATAAGCTAGTATTTTTTCTTTCTCAAATTCTGAAAAATCAGATCCATAAAAACGCAAAAAAATTTTCTCGCGAAGTTTTTCTAGGCTGATATCAGGATCTTCATTTTTTATGGAACTAATAACTATCTTCTTTGCTGTATCAAACATAGAAAAACCCATCATCATACGCTCTTCACTACTGCGAGCCATCAGCATCTCTCGAAATTTTTGTTCTATATGAGGTGAAGTGTCTTTCATATATGTAATACCTAGACAATATCGATATCCCTTGTCATACGTGGCTCTGCATAAAAATTTAATGCCATCGAACCTGAAAGCATATAGGGAATATGTGCTTCTTCTAGACGCTGGGCAACTATTTTTAATACTTGCAATTCATCGTTCATTTCGAGAATCTTATTAATATATATTAATGTCTTAATCAATGGAAAGAAAAATAATGAATGCTGTATTTAAAGTTGCCGGAATCCAAATGAATTCTGAAGTTGGCAATGAAGAAGCCAATCTGGCAAAAGCATGTACCATGATTGATGAAGCAGCAAAACTTGGCGCACAGTTGATTGCATTGCCTGAGGCTTTTCTCACGGGTTACGCACCACGAATCCTAGAAAAAAAAGCAAAGCTTTTACCACTTGATATTGTCAGAGTACTTGAAAAAAAAGCGAGTGAAACAACTGCTACGATTATCGCTGGATTGCCATATACAGAGAATGATCATCTTTATAACAGCTCACTGCTGATTACTCCTCAGAAAGGTCTTGTCGACATGTATCATAAACTACATCTTTTTTCGTGCGAGGAACTCAATGAAAAACGTTATTTTACTCAAGGAAAATACAATCCAAAAGTATATGATCTCGGTTTTTGCACAGTGGGCCTTATGATTTGTTATGATATACGCTTTCCTGAGTACGCCCGTAAGCTTGCTCTCATGGGAGCTGAAGTAATTGTCGTCATTGCAGCATGGCCGAAAAAGAGAATTCAACATTTTATTACTCTATCTTCAGCACGAGCTATTGAAAATCAGTGCTATGTCCTCGCCGTAAATCGAATAGGAACTGATGATAAAACTGAATTTGGCGGCGACACTACACTGTATAATCCTGTAGGAGAAATTGAATCCACCAGTGTACCAAGTGATCAAGAGCAAGTTGTAATTGGATCAGTGGAACGAGATATGATTAAACACGTGCGAGGGAAGATTACATACTTTGATGATCGATTGAAAACATACGATTTGTAAGTTGAACTAAAGTCATTTTTCTGTTATCTTTTATATATGATTACTAAAGAAGAAATTTTAATTTTTTTAAAAAAAAATAAATCTCTGTTTAAAAAAAATTATAATGTTACTAAAATTGGCTTATTTGGATCTTACGCACGTAACGAATATACCGAAAAAAGCGATATTGATATTCTAATTGAGCTTGATTCTCATACAAATGATATCTTTGAGAAAAAACAAGAATTACGAAAATATCTTGAAGAAAATCTCCATAAAAATGTAGATATTTGCAGAGAAAAATACATAAAGCCGTATGTAAAAAAAGAGATTCTTAAAGAGGCTGTGTATGTCTAAAAAAGATCTCTGGAACATCGTCGCGATTATTTATCAGAAAATTATTCGCGGACCTTTTTGATATATAAATTTTATTTCACAACCTTCGCCCAAGAATCTTTTAATGAGACACTTCGATTAAAAACAAGCTTTGTATTATTTGAATCCTTATCTACACAAAAATATCCAACGCGCATGAATTGATAAAAATTCCCGACTTGGGCACTTATAAGATTTGGTTCAACAAGACATAAAGATAGAATTTGTAAAGAATTTGGATTGAGATGTTCCGTAAAATCTTTTCCTTCCTGTACGGTTTCAGGGTTTTCCTTGGTAAAGAGTTGTTCGTAGAGCCGTACTTCTACTGGTAGTGCATGTGAAGCCGATACCCAATGAATAGTGCCTTTTACTTTGCGTCCATCAGAAGTCCATCCACCACGCGAATTTTGATCATATGTACAATGAAGTTCGGTAATTGTATTTCCATTTTTAATAATTTCTTCGCATTTAATATAATATGCATTGACCAATCTGACCTCGCGTCCGGGTGCGAGTCTAAAAAACTGTTTATGCGGAACTTCTTGAAAATCATCCTGATCAATATAGATTTCGCGTGAAAAAGGAATGGTGCGTTTACCCATTGATGGATCCTCAGGATTATTGTCAACATCGAGTTCTTCAATCTTTTTTTCTGGATAATTGGTAATGATTACTTTTAAAGGTTTTAAAACAGCCATAACTCGCGGTGCTCGTTTATTAAGGTCATTGCGAAGGCAGTGTTCTAAAAGAGCATATTCGACCATGCTATTGCTTTTTGATACTCCAATAACATCGCAGAATTTTCGTATTGCTTCAGGTGTAAACCCGCGTCTTCGAAGACCAGCAATGGTAGGCATACGAGGATCATCCCAACCACGAACGTGTTTTTCTTGAACAAGTTTCAAAAGCTTTCGTTTACTCATAACGGCAAAAGTTACATTCAGTCGAGCAAATTCATATTGACGAGGATGATATACATCAAGTTCATCTAAAAACCAATCATAGAGTGGACGATGATCTTCAAATTCAAGCGTACAAATTGAATGCGTAATTCCTTCAATTGAATCTTCAAGACCATGTGCCCAATCATACATTGGATAAAGACACCATATATTTCCCGTACGCGGATGTGAAGCTTTGAGAATACGATACATCACAGGGTCACGCATATTCAAATTAGGCGAAGCCATATCTATTTTTGCTCGTAGAACTTTTTCGCCTTCATTAAATTTTCCTTCTTTCATTGCGATGAAGAGCGCAAGATTTTCTTCCACACTTCTATCTCGATATGGACTATTTTTGCCTGGCTCTGTAAGTGTCCCACGTGCAAGACGGATTTGTTCAGCATTTTGATCATCAACGTATGCTTTCCCTTTTTTAATAAGCATGAGTGCCCATTCATACATTTTTTCAAAATAATCAGAAGCATAGTATTCGCGATTTCCCCATGAAAATCCGAGCCACTGTACATCGCGTTTAATTGCATCAATATATTCCTGCTCTTCTTTTTCAGGATTCGTATCATCAAAACGTAAATTACATTTGCCATTGAATTCTTGCGCAAGACCAAAATTCAGGCAAACAGATTTTGCATGGCCTATATGCAAATAACCGTTTGGTTCAGGAGGAAAACGCGTTATAATTTTTCCACCATGTTTGTTGTTTTTAAGATCTTCTTGGATGATCTCTTTGATAAAATGAGTTTGAGTAGTTTTAGTATCGTTTTCCATGTAAGAACCATAATAGATATTCCCATCCAAGTCTAGCAATGACATTCTTAAACATT
>JAHFAK010000138.1 GCA_023250585.1 Deltaproteobacteria bacterium | reverse complement strand
TGATGGGCAGTGGAAAGACAAAAACGGAAGGACTATTAACGTATCGAATACTGATATAACAATTCCACCTGAGACTATTAATGACATCATACAATCTCAAGAAGCTACTGAGTTTATAAAAACATCACAAAACATGAATGTTTCAATAAATCCTGAATTGTTAGATAAGGAATTATCTAACTTGGATCCACCAAAATTCTATAGAACTTCAACAATGCTCGATCCAATTATGTGGCTGTTTCCTATTATGGGGAACATATATTATGCAACAAGAGATGAAAATAAACATACCGCAAGTACGAGAAAAATTTTTCAAGATGATTATAATACTAATGAATGGCAGTCAAAAGCATGCCGAGGAAGTCCTGAAGATGCACGGTACTCAGCTTTTTATTCCATTTTTGAATATAATACTACACAAAAGGAAACTGCAAAATTACGTGTCCACTTTAATGCTTCACATGAAAAATATGTAAAAAAAGATGGGATTTCATTTCCTCTGAAAGACTGTTCTTTATCAGAAATCAGAAAAGCCTATGAAACCAAGGATCTTTTTCCAAAATTATCTCTATCTTATCCAGAAATAAACCTTACGAGAAAAAAATAACAGCATACAAAATGTGAGTGTACCTTTTTTCAGAAGGTGTGACACACTTTTCTGTTTCCAATAAGTTATACACTATTTCTCCACAAAACTTACCGAATTACTGAGCATATACACCGAGCATGTTTTGTTGGAAGTAAAGCTCAGTTCTTATTTGGCAACTTTCTGAATGTAACGATGAAATGGGGCTCTTTTGTCATTATCTGTGCGATCTCGTTGTTGATATCGGCTATTTTATCGGATTTATCAGCTCCGCGATATTTTCCTACATCAAACAAATTACTGCGCAATCTCTCCCAAGTCTCATACAAAGTTGACTCGTACTCTATGAATTGCTTGTCATCCCATCTGTTGACTTCAGCAGAATCCTGCATAGTATAAACTCCTGTCGGTGTAACAATCCGAGAGTCAAAAGGACCCTTGTAGTTATGTTTGATAGAAAGTAACCTCGCACAAAAAAATAATGCTTTTATATCAGGTGGTGATGGAGTTTCTGTGGCTGTGACTCCTTGAGTTGGATCATTGCTCTTTGGATGAAAATGATAAAGAGAGACGGTAATATTATGCAAACGACTTTCTTTTATAGACAAACCCACTGCATTAAAGTCAATATCGGCAAAAGCAGAACGGCTATTTTCTCCGACCTCATACCATAAAGTTGTTTGATTTCCTTTAGTATCATCTCCCTCAATATATACCCATGCTTCTTCTCTATCGCTCTTATGAGCAAGTATCTGAAGCTGCCCTTCCCCTGTAGAACGATCAATCTTTGCATAATAATGTTTGCCCGATTTATTAACAAAAAGTTGTTTCGCAGGTTGATCTTTTTCTAGCTCGTCTGCGCAAAGCTCTCTTGCAAAAGTAGCAGTAAAAATGATGATACTTATAAGCACAGGGATTTTTTTAATAGTGAATTTTCTCATTACGCTATTCCTTTCTATGTAAGTACTAACTTTCTATATGTGTCCTTGTTGTCCTGGGAAAATAACATGTTTGGCAGTAAGATAATCACAACGAAGCATGTTGTGTAAATTAGTGTCATAATAACTCCTTGCTTAATGAAAGTTAAAGTCAAATATGATTTAATTTACGCAATTCACATGCCAAAATACAAAAAAATATTCATAAGCCAATTCAATAGGTTATTAATTTATAAAAATGATATATACGACATAAACAGGTAATAATTTTACAGGCTCTCGTTGCTATGTAGTATAAGAAGGATTAGGAAAGAGTAACAAATTCTTTATTAAGACAGAGCAATCTCCTAAGATTACGATAGGTTTTAATGGTCATATGGAGTCATATGGTGGGGACCAACTTATGAACTTTTTATATATCGTTGTTTCTTCTCTTCGAGCTTCATGGATATTCCGTTTGTCCCCGGAACATGGATGGCGCCTCATTTCCCTTCAAACGTTCCTCCAATTGACACCTCCTTTTGATTAAAAAAAGTATCTTCTTAGGGGACATTTTAATTTTGGTTTGACCCATGAATGAATTTTCGTTAATTATTAACTATATGCATTAAAATTATTGACATTAGAATTAAAATAATGTATATAAAAGTCAATGAATTTACGCAAAAATTTCCAGGGGTTAATTGCTATTAGTTTATTCTTTTCTATGCTTACCGGTAGGGTTTTAGGGGATCAAAAATGTACTCCCTTTAGTCCTCCAAATACCAAAGAACCTCCGGTGAGTAAAGCCTATTTAGAAAATGCCTTTGACATTGAACTCCATGACACAACTCCTGCACAACTTGGAAAACTCCTGAGATTTCCTGCAAAATTGACACATTTAGGATTTTCTCAAAATGAAGTGCGTCTTCGAATTTTAAAGCATCTTCAAACACAAGAATATGGAATGATTGGAGTTCTTGATGATATTCTGGTAGTCTTTGGTGAATTAAGGGAAGAAGCAAAGGCAAAAAATCAACCAATTTCTGACGATTTTATTATACCTATAGCAGAAGTTATAGGAAAAATGGGTCCGAGAGCAGTAAAGGCTTCCACTCAATTTTACAATGCTTTACGTGAAGTTCCAATGAGTGACGAAGCTTATGAAAAAGTTATGGAAGCTATAGTAAGATTGGGACCAAGCCCTCTACTTTCACTTTTAAAAGATATAGCACCAAGAAATGATAATGCTGAAAAACACAATAGATATCAAATATCAACAAAATTGATAGAAAGAATAATCGTTGCATATCCAGAAGAAACTAAAAAATATATCGATATCTTTGTTACGAAATTAGAAGAAGCATGTACTCACTTTATGGTTAGTAGAGTTCTTCAGATTGCTTATTTATTAACTTTATTTAAAACTGACGTGCCGTTAACTGTGATACAATCTCTTATTTCATTCTATGACCAAAATCATTCTGATAGTCATTATTCTAGATATTCAGGAGAGAATACCATAATTGAATATATATTTCTCATTGCAAAAAATCAGAATCAAATACCTAAATTAGTAGAGTTATTGAGGCATATCCAAAGAAAAAATTTAGTATTTCTCATAGATAATAATTTTGGCGTCGACATTACACGGATCATGAAGGATTGTTCTGAAGAGGAGTATTCTCTTATGATACTTGAAGTTTCTCTTGAAGAAGGCATTATTGGTTATTCATCTGATCGATCTCTTGAAAATCTTGAGTATTCCGGAACTAATCTTGCTTTAGATCGATTATTAGAAATTTCAACAAATTTAAAGGAAGAGTATAGCCTGAGAAGCAAGGAAACAGGCAGAGTAGACGTTACTTTCTGGGGAGGTGTTTATTCTACAACTTATTTTTATGCCTATACGTATAGTTATAAAGGACATCCCTACGAGAGCATAATTAGAACATCTAAAAAACCAAAGAGCAAAACGCCAGCACAAGATCGTATCCAAAAAACGATACAAAAGATTTGGAGGCGATTATATCCAGAAACAGGAAAAACAGGAATAAATGGAGAGATAGTAAAATCCCAGTCAGATGCCGAGCCTACCTATAGAAGTAAAAGAGAATTACTCAGATATGAAGGAATCTACAGTGCTAATATACATATATATAGATGGGGAAATAGTGATACTATCTTTGATTTCTTTTCTGTATCTAAAAATCTTGGAATTTTAGTTGATAAGGAGGGGAAAATCGATACTAGGTACTTATGGAATTTAACAAAAGAATTCGATAATCATACGCGAAAAATCTTGCCACAAGAGCAGAATGCACGATTGATTATACGGCAAATGGAAGGACTATCGTTATTGCCTGAGAGGAGGCTAAAAATTACAATTAACCTCCAAAGCCTTGGTTCTATTGAACTAATAATATTGCCTGATGAAACAATGCAATCACGTATCATGGATGCTCTGACACATTGGCATTTATTTATGATGGAAGAAAAGAAACTTGATTCAAAAATTGATTCATATAAATCTTTATTACTGACAACAAGTCTTGTTTCTAAAGATGAAATAATTGAAAGAAAAACAGAGGGATTACTTAAACACCTTCCTTCTACAAAAGAAGAGTTACGTTCATTTTTAAGAAAACCATCTCAAGTTAGTAAAGCTGTTCAGTTTATAAAAGTAAAAGAAGAGGCAAAGAACAACCTTCCTCATTATATTGTTTATTTCTTAGAGGATATTGAGGAAGAGATAGAATTTGTTAATCAGAATTTAGTAGTCCTCAATAGTGTTAACACTTCCTCAAGCCCTATGAGTAAAATGGTATGGGAGAGTATTATAAATCGAGTACCCTATACCCAAAAGCCACTTAATATCATAGCACTCAAAAGTCTTTCAGCTGCTCTTAATGATCCCGATCAATATGATCCCGATCAATCTTTATATTTTTCTATTTCATACTTAGGTGATGGGAATACACACAAAAAAGCTAGTAAAAATGAAGTTATTAAAGTTACCTTCGGTTACAGAAGTTTGGTAAAGGCAGATGAACAGGTATTGGATATTACAATTCCATTACAAGAAGCCGGTAAAATACAACAACAAGATATTCTTTCGATGAAAAGCTTAGATAAGATTACCGAAGGAGTTAATCAAGCTATACTTGAGATGCTTGCCTCAGTTCATTAAATAAACAATAACTTTCCATTAATCTCTTTCTAACAAGTGAATATACAAGATTGATAGCAGAGCCTGTAGCTTTTGAAAGAGAGCTCGATGCGGCAATAAAAAATCAAAGAATTACAACCATTTTTATAGAT
>JAHFAK010000027.1:4728-20340 GCA_023250585.1 Deltaproteobacteria bacterium | reverse complement strand
AATCTATAAGAAAGCTGAACATAGAAAGTATTTTCATCTAAATTAAAACGTGAGACCGTATTCGGCAGATCAAATTGATTCACAAATTCAGTGGCAGTTCTTCGATTATACATAAGATCGAGGCTATAGTTATCATAGAGATTATAGGAAAGTTCAAAAATAGCCGTAAAATTCAAATCCTTATCATCAGCAGGAATTGTAGTAGTATCAAGATCAACAAGGTATTCTAAATCTCGCTCATTTGTTTCGATATCCACGCCAGTAAGAATATAGAGATCGTCATTTAAAAAATATCGGGATACATCTATGGAAAAAAGTTGATCATGAGAGAAGTAATTATACGTATCTTGATATTGGGTGGTAAGATTAATGAAAAGCGGCTCGATTCGTTGCGCCCGCGTACCAATGGAATAACCGATTTTATCTTTATCACTGAATTCTGAATGGCCTAAATCAAAAATTCCATAGATTGAAAAAGTATCATGTGGTATAAATTCTTGCGTAAATCGTAATTCATTCACTGATTTTTGGTTATAAATATCTTGCAGTTCCGTATTGTTTTCAAAATGAAGATCGAGGACTCCTGATTCTTGAAGAAAAACATTTCTATAATGTAACAACGCAAGTGCCGATTGCATGAAGAAAAATGGCCGAGATGAGATGCTCCCATAGACATATTCAAAATATCCTTCCTGAATGTTAAAAGTAGAATAAGCGCTTATATCAAGTACATCAAGGGGTTTTACATGGAAATAATTAAAATATGCTGCTCGATCGAGTTTATTAAATTCAAAAAGATCAAAGAGAATCCCATTCTCTAAATTGAAATTAGGCCGATAATAATTGAGATACGTCCCATGGCTTGTAAGATTATCAGTAAAATAATACGTAACAGGATGTGGTTTTTCGCCACTAAAAATTCCTATCTGTACTTCTTTATTTAATTTATATTCTAATTCTACTCCATCAATTAAATTAAATCCTAAATTCGTAAGCGGAATTCGTCCCGCTTGGAAACGAATGGGAGTATAATCGTTATTATATTCAAGATTGAATTCAGTGACTTTAATTTTGGTTTTCTCCTCACCTAAATAAGTAATAATGGGATTTTGTAAGTTTTCTTTCCCATAAAAATTAAAATGAAAATTAAGATTTGTTTTTTGTATTTTTTCAGCATGAAGATAACTGCGAAACGTAAGATAAGAAAAATCCCCTATATAACGTCGTGCTGTATCGCTGTCTTCAAAAGTCAGAAGCGAGTTATTAATAGGAGCATCCGCTGGATTTAAATTAGGATCACGTTCATCTTCAGGTTTTGTAAGTTCCTGAAAGTCACTCACATCGATAATTTCTTTATCGGGGTATAACGAAATGAGATCATCTATATTATCGAAGTAATATAAAAATCCTATACGAAATTTTCCTTTGGTTTTAGAAATTGCAAATGCAGTGCTCAGAGTACAGGCATAAAAAAAAAGGGTAAGGAGTATAATGTATTTCATCGTCGTCGTACCGGATACCAATTGGTTGTAAAATGACAGAGTTCACAGCGCTCTTTCCCAACAAAATCAGTTTTATGTTCAATTGATCCTGCAAAATCAGCTCGATGGCAGAAGATACAGTTATTAGGCAAACCCATATAAATCCTATTACGATGACATGATTCACATGAAGTAAACTTATGTGCTCCTGATAATGGAAAGCCTGTCCGATTATGAGTAAAGTTTGTTGGCATCCAATCGCGTTGATTATGGCACTTGCCACAAAATGCACCAAAAGAATTAAAGTGAGGATCTTTATGGCAACTGATACATTCATATCCTTCACCGGCAAGCAATGCACCAGCTTTATGGCATTCAACGCAATCAAGCTTCATATGATCGCCGGCCAGTGTGTATTCGCCAAAATTATGTTCAAATGTCACACCCTTCCAACCTGATTCATTATGACACTTCGAACATCGAGAACCATAATTTCCTTTATGGATATCTTTGTGACATTCTTGGCAATTAAGCCGTTCCATGCGATATTTTTCCTCGACTTTATGGCATCGTTCACATCTAAGCCATACGTGTTCTCCTTTAAGAACAAAACGAGTATTGACGGCATGATCAAATTTAAAATCAGGAAATTTAGTTACATTATGACATTCATTGCAACTCTTATCTTTAAATTGTCCGCCGTGCGGATCTTTATGACAATCAATACATTTACGGCGATCATCGATATATTCATTTGCTTTATGGCATTCATCGCAACTCAAATATTTATGTGATCCCTCGAGTTTAAAATCGGTATCTTTATCATGATCAAATGAGAGATCTCGCCAATCGTATTGAGAATGACAGCGATCGCAGCTCTGCGCATATTCTTTATTCTTACGAAATCCACGTTGATGAATTTCGCGATGACAATCTATACATTGCTTATACTGCAATTGATAGTTATCACTTTTATGGCATCGTTCACATGTTGTATTATGCGCTCCAATTAATTCAAAATTAGTGGTGTTATGGTCAAATGTGCCTTTCGTAAATGTTTTTGCTGAATGACATTGAATACAATCACGGTCACCAAATTGGCCACGATGAGGGTCTGCATGACAATCACGACAACTCTGAAATTTCTCAATTTTTTTGGTTAATGATTTATCGCCATGACATGATTCACAACTGACTTTTGTATGCGCACCCTCGAGTTTAAATTGAGTTTTATTATGATCAAAAACTTTTACTTTAAAGCTATCTTGCGTATGACACTTAAGACAATCATCTCCAAAAGCTTTGCGATGAACATCAGCGTGACAGGTTAAACAACTATTAGAAGCAATAGGTTTCCATCTGCCATTATCATGACATTTAAAACATGTAACGTCCTTGTGCGCACCCTCAAGTTTAAAAGCAGTATCTTTATCATGGTCGAATTGCGGATTCTTTTTTAAATCACGAAAGTTACTGAAGGTATGACACTTCTCGCACGAAGCCCATTTGTTATCTACTTCTGCTTTTGGCTCGTGATAATCTGCATGACAGCTCAAGCATTCATGCGAAGTATAATCGAGATAGGTAAAGCTATTTGTCTTTTGTCCTGTTTCGACATCGGTTCTATTTTGAAAATGACAACGATTACAACTGAGTTTTTCATGCACTCCTGGCAAATCAAAATCCAGCTTTTTGTGATCAAACTTTTCTTTAATAGGCATAATATAAAACTCAAGCCCTTTATGTTCAGTATGACATTTGAAGCATTGCTGTTGAACAATCTTTCCATGGAAACCTTTTTTATCGGTAATGCGCTTTTGAATTTCCGTATGACATTTGAGGCAGTTTGTATCAACAAGTCCTTGATCGATGGCGTGACATTTAAAACAATTCTTTATGCCTTCATAGCGGGAATGGGCAGACGAGAGATCTCCAGGGGAAAGGAGTTTACCAGGATCAAAGTTGATAGCAAATCCTTTGTCAGAAACAATTACTATACTCAAGATTAGAAAGAGAACTAGCCTTTTCATTAGAAGTAAATCTTACTTATGAAAAAGCTAAAAATCAAAAGATTATAATGAAGTCACGTCTTTTTTGGTTTAGTCTTTGTAACAACAAATTCCGAACATTTCTTACCAAAACCATTAATTTTCATTTTGCCGTCACTTGTTGTCACGGTTTGAGGTGCAATTCGACAAAGCTGGCATTCTGCAGTACATTCGGGCAAGAAATTTATTGCTCCATCTTTTCCATCTTCCTGCTTAGGGGGTAAAACGAGTTCTCCATCATCGAATGCATTGATTTCAAGAATATAGGGAACTTTCTTTACGCTACATTCACAAACACCGCGTACTATTCCTCCTTCAGGATTCCCAGTCCACGTAAGCTTTAATTCTTTATCCTGCTCTGCTTTCAAAACTTTGCCCGCAATAAATGATTCTCCCATTGGTGCAGAAATCGAAGGCATATTAGCTTGGGCATATACAAGAACACCATTCATATTGAATATAAAATTTCTTTGATTTGTACTATTAGGATCATACTCAATTTTCGCAAGAGATTTCTGAGGATCATAGAGGTTAATACCTTTACCTAAACCATCCTTTCGTCCAGGCACATACATTCCTTTTGATTGACTTTTGACATCATCCATGAGTTGCTTTGAATATGCTTTACCTTCAACTCCAGGTATATATGGACCATAAAGTATAGTGGGACCATGATCGTTGGTGGCAACTTTTTGTTTTTCAAAGACTCCCAAGAAAAGAGGATTAAACTTAATCGGCTCTTTAAAAGTAGAAAAACGAACATAGGCTTTGTATTCACAATCAGCAGGATTACTCGCAGAAGTACATGAAGCAAATTCTCTAACTTCAAAGTTTCCACTGATTGCATCTACTTCAGAAAATGCCGATGAGGAAGATTCCTCAGGAACTTCTGCTCCTTTCTCTGAAAAGGAAAACTTTTGAGTTCGATCTTTACCCCCCGGTTTTTGAGTACGATATCCTTTACATGCAGAAATACCAAAAGAAATAATCACCACTAAGAGGAATAAAATACTCAATATTATTTTATTTCTTTTCATCTATACCTCACGTATTAAAAAAATGCCGATAATCCAAGAGTAACTTTATAGCTTTTTTTTCCATCATCTTCTGCATTATTACTTGCTGTATACTTGTATTCATAGCCAGCTTTAGCATTTAACCAAGTTACAATATCTTGTGATAAAGAAGTAGTTATCGTGTTAGGATATGAAAACTTAATGTATTCTCCGCTCGTATCTGTTTGATTATTATAACCATTAATACCTAATTTATAATCTAATCCTAATGAAGCTTTTGGCCATAGAGGTTGTTTTACACCTATCTTAAAAACATGTCCAAAGCCGTCATCTTTATCATTATTTGAATCGACAGCAGGAATAAAATTGTATCCAAGCGTACCACTGGGGACATACGGCATTTTTGTATCAACTTTACCCGAGAGACCAATATCATGAGTCTGCTTAAATGTTGGGACTTCTTCCCCTGAATCAAATACGGTTCCATCGAGTCCAACAAAAAATGAATCTGATCCTCCATCGGTGCCAAACTCTGTATAGTCAGAATATGGATATACGAGGATACTGCCTCTCAGTTCACGCTGACTTTCAGTATCAAAAGCATACTCATCGGTGGTTAATGTATTTGATTTATGAGTACTATTTGCTCCCGTATAGGTATATCCGACACTCAAGGTAGTATATTGAATACCGGTAAATGAAGACTTTGGTCCAAGAGTAAATGTATCAGAATCAGCACCTGTTTGTTCATACGTATTAACACGATAAAATGTGACATCGCCCTTGAGTTCAAGATTTATCTTTGAAGTAATATCACTTTTTGTAGTGAGGGCAATAACATGTTTATAATCTCGAATTTGAGTTGTGGATTCTATGTTGTTTTCAGCAATTACATTATCCTCAGTAAGATATTCTTTTAAGGTAAAATTATATGAAATTTCAAAACCAATTTTTTTATTGGTACCACTTTTAAATTCTGCTACTAACGAAATTCCAGGATTAATAGATGAAGAATAATCTTTATTATATTCAAATCCAAGATCTAACTTTGGTTTAATAGTCAACGGGGATTGCGGATCTTCTTGAGAGAAAGCTGATATGCTGAATATATAAAAGAGAGCACATGTTGCTGCGATTTGAATTTTTTTTGCCTTTATGCTCATTGCATTCTCCTTGCCTATTGTTCGCTAAGTCACACTAGAGTCATATACAAAAAATGTCGCTTTAAGTTCAAGTTCTTTTTAGTGCTTCTCATCTTAAAAATTATGCAGAATTCATGCCAAATTTTTATTTTTCTTAATTTATTGATATTACAACACTTTTTAAGGATTAGCTTTCAGAGATGGGACAGAACGACTAACTATTATATCAAAAGTGCGGCAAGATAGACACAGAAGGAATTGTATTTCTTTAGGAAACTATCGTCAGCTTTTCTATGCTTTCTCTACATGCAATGATATTTTTTTCGGCACTATTTGCTCTATATTCAGTTTCATTGAGAATAATACTTTCTTCAATTCCTTCTGGGCTATAAATGACCGTATTATTGCCAAGGATTACATCGGGCCCAATAATAGAATCAGTCAAAAGCTTAATATGTGATCCAAAATATACGGGAGGTTTAATCTTTACATTTTCTCCGATATAGACGGTTTCATTAAGCGAAAATGCTGCATAATCTTTATCTATTTCGTATTTTGATCTCAAAACCTCGAGCGATGTTTGTAAATAATTATCTAACGTCCCAACATCACTCCAGTACCCTTCCATAATATATCCCAAAAGAGCTTTTCCATCATCAAAGGCTTTACGATAAAATGAATCAATAATTGATGAAAAACGTGATGTTTCAAGGTAATTAAAAACTTCAGGTTCGAGTAAATGAACACCCGTGAACATATAATGGTTAGAAATATTTTCTCCTTTTCCCAAAAAATTCACAATCAATCCATTTTCATCCACACTAAATTCACCATATTTTTTACTTTCAGGATGTTTGCGTAAAACCATTGTAGCAAGCGCTCCGCTTTCTTCATGTTTTTGGATAAGATCAAATAAATCTATATCAAGAAGGATGTCGCTATTGATTACAAGAAATGGCCCATCTTTTAAAAACTTTTCACATTTTTTTATCCCACCGCCGGTTCCTAAAATTTCTTTTTCCTTGGAATAAGTAATTTTGACTCCATATTTTTTGCCATCCCCAAGATAAGTCGCGAGGCTATCCATTAAATAATGAAGGTTAATATAAATATCAGTTATTTTATGTCGTGCAAGAAGATCAATCGTATATTCAATAAGCGGCTTATTGAGGATGGGAACCAAAGGTTTTGGGATATAATCAGTTATCGGTTTGAGCCGAGTTCCAAAACCGGCGGCTAGAATCATTGCTTTCACTATTTTAAATAATCCTCATAATAACGAGTAAACAATGTATCAATGAAATGTAATTCTTTATATCGTTTGAGTATCACTGTTATATTTTCAACGAGATTTGGAATATACTGCAAAAATTTTGGATTCTTCTTTACTCGATCAATAAAATAAAAACGTCCAATTGCTTTTAAATTTCTTTGCACTACCATAAAATCAAAATGCTTCAAAAATTCTTGCCTATTGGCAATACCCTTTTTTTCAATAAAATAATTCAAAAGATGAGCAGTAGTATTTTCATCGAGATGGATATATGCATCTCGCAATAACGAAGCTAAATCATAATGAACTGGACCCATAAGCGCATCTTGAAAATCAATAATATAAAGTTTTTCATTATGAACGAGAATATTTCGTGAGTGATAATCCCGGTGAACAAAAACGTGCTCATCACTCGCCAGTGTTTTTGATATATGATCGAAAATTTCCCGAAGCTTCTTAAGATCTTCTTGAGGCATCTCTATTTTTTCGTGGCTTGCATATTCAGATGCTTGTCGAAGCGCATATTCAATAAAATGATTGAATTCCCAATTAAAAAGTTCAACATCAAAGGATCGTGTAAAAGCAACACAATCTTTTTTATTTTTCCCGGTCGTATTTTGAAAGATAAGCAAACTATCGAGAGCTTTTTTGTATACGTGTTCAATTTCTTTGGCATCTTTATTGTGAATATAATACTGTAAAAGTTCATCTCCCACATCTTCAAGAAGGAGAATGCCAGCTCCAGGAGAATACTCAAGGATCTGTGGAATTGAAATAGGAAATTGCGACAAATAATCATACACATCGATAAACGGAAGTTTTTTTTGTGTAGATGAATTCGATTGCGTCGTAAATCCTTCCTCAGCTAATTTCGAAGAAAGATTAAGTTTCATAATAATAATAGAATTACTCGAATCGTTAAAACGAAAATAAGATCGCGTCGAAGCGTCACCTTCGAGCTTTGTCAAGACAAGATGTTTATCTCGTGCAACAAGTTTTGCAAAGGCATTTGTATCGCCTTCACATTCATTGATAAGCTTTTCTTTGAGAAAATGTATTAACGTCATAATAACTTTATAGCATAGTGAGACTATATCTTTCTAATATAAAAAACCAAAAAGCCAAAGAGGAATTTTTCTTCCAGAACCTCTCTCAATATCATCAACCGCAATAAAAGAGTGCTTGATATTTTTTATTTGTGAAAAATCTTTATTCTTTCCTCCTATTTCAAAGGTAAGTGAAGCATCGACTAAGAAATCACTCGTAGAGGTATAAGAAACAGGATATTTCGCTGAAACACTATTGAGAAAAAAGGTTTCTCGGATGTTTCCAACATTTTGTATATCATTGTTTTCCAGGGCATAGATTTGATTTGTATTATTCAAATATATTTTTTCCGGCTTCTCGAGCTTTCTTAATCCCTTTCTGCTACTCAATAACGTTCGTATAAGGCCTGCATCTTCGAGATATTTTAGATAGATCTTAAGCGTTCTTTCATCTCCTATATCCAAAAGTTCTTTTAATGTCTTTAGATCAGGAGTAAAAGGAACTGAAGAAGCAATAATAGATAAAAGTCTTTTAATTTTATTAATACTTGCGCCAGTAATTGCAGGGTAAATGGCCGGCAAATCACTCTCTAATGTCGTATGTATATTTTGTTCGAGTGTTAAATAATAAAGCTTTGGATCATCATATTCTAAAAAATAAGGATAATAACCAATCTGTAAATATTCTTTAAAGAGAACTAATACTTTATTCTGTATTTCTTTCTCAAGTAGAATTACGATTTTTTCGGAAGTTGCTTCATGATCTGAAATAATTTGTTGCATCGAAAGTACATCAAGGCTCTGCTTATATCGTAATTCAATAAATTCTCTAAAAGATAATCCTTCTAAATTATAAATAATAGCTCTTCTGGCAAGATCATGAGTCCCCTTTGCTATTTCTAAAACAGAACTTCCTGAAGCAATCATCTTTAACTTTGGGAAGGTATCATATATACTTTTAAGCTCCCGAGACCAATCTTTGTATTTATGAATTTCATCAAAACAAATAATCTCTCCGCCTAGATTAAAAAAATTTTCAGCAATTTCATAGAGAGCAGTTGTACCTATCTTAAAATGATCTGAAGGAACATAGAGTATCTTTTTACTGAAAAAATCCTTATACTTAGAAACTAAATACTGAATGATTGATGTGGTTTTTCCAACACCTCGTTGCCCTACAAGAATTGAAAATCGATTTTTAAAAATCTCTTTGTGTAAGATATACCTCTTATATGCCCGATTGTTAAGGCGAATAAAATTTTGACTTAATAAAAATATATCTTCCAGCATATAAGAAAATTGTAGCTGATTCTGAATAGGAATGCAATACTATTTTTTTATATAATAATAGGAATACGATCCGAAAGTGAGCAATAATCACAATTGACGATTAATCAAAACATCGCGGGGTTTAATTCCATCGGTAGGGCCAACAATACCCTCTTCTTCCATCTTTTCAATAATCCGTGCAGCCCGGTTATATCCAATGCGCAGTCGCCTCTGTAAAAGTGACACCGAAGCCTTTCCAATGTCAGATACAATCTGCACCGCTTGATCATATACTTCATCCGTATCTTCCGGATCTTTATCTTGTGTTTCTTCCTGAGGTTTCAAAATATCCATCGAATATTTAGGCATACCTTGAGTACGTAAAAACGCGACAAGGCGATTGACTTCACGATCTGTTGTCATGGGCGCATGAATTCGTTTCATTTTGCTCGTACCCGGAACGAGGTAAAGCATGTCGCCGCGATCAAGAAGATGTTCCGCGCCAACCGTATCGATAATTGTTCGTGAATCGTATTTTGATGTAACTTTAAAAGATAATCGCGCAGGGAAATTTGCTTTTATCAATCCAGTAATAACATCGGTTGATGGGCGTTGCGTGGTAATGATTAAATGAATTCCCGCGGCTCGCGCCATTTGAGCAAGTCGTGTTATGTAATCTTCAACTTGTTTTGAAGCAACCATAATCAGATCAGCAAATTCATCTATAATAATTACGATATACGGTAATCGTTCAAGAGGCTTCGAAAGGCCATCTTGTCCTTCACTTTCCGGTGATGCATGTGTAGCAGAAATACTTTTTGCCTTTTCTTCTTTGAGTTTTTCTACACGTTCATTATATGTCTCAAGGTTACGCACTCCTAATTCCGCAATAAGTTTATACCGATTTTCCATCTCTCGAATTGCCCACATAAGCGCGAGCGACGCTTTTTTTGGGTTTGTTACCACCGGAAGTAATAAATGAGGAATTCCATCGTAATTGGATAACTCAAGAATTTTTGGATCAATCATTAAGAACTTCACGTGATCGGGATGAACTTTATAGAGTAAACCTGAAATAATAGAATTTAAAAAAACACTTTTGCCGGTTCCTGTTGCTCCCGCAACAAGAAGATGAGGCATTTTTTTGAGGTCTTCAACAACAACTTCACCGGCAATATCTTTTCCAAATGCAAGAGGAAGTGTGAATGATTGAGATCCTAATACGTCTTGCGAAATAACTTCTTTTAAATAGACGAGCTCTCTGACTTGATTAGAAACTTCAATACCAACAACCGCTTTTCCAGGAATAGGCGCAATAATACGAATACTCATTGCTTTCAGAGCCATGGCAAGATCATCTTCGAGTGCAAGAATTCCTTTAACTTTAATGCCAGCCTCAGGCTCAAATTCATACATCGTTACGAGTGGACCTGGTTTTACATCAACGACTTTACCCAAAATTCCAAAATCGCGTAACTTATTTTCAAGAATTTTTGCATTCTCATAGAGCAATGCTTCTGAAATACGTTCTCTATCTTTGGGTGGATCATCCAAAAATTCTAATTTAGGAAATATATATTTCTGTCCATTGAGCAGAGGCCCAACTTTGGTTACTTCTTTGCGTTCTTCTTTTACTGGTTCTTGCACTCTTTTCTTTTTTTCTTTAACTTCTTCTTTACCCATTGAAATTTTAGGCCCACTTTCCTTTTCATCAATTTTTTCTACTATTTTTCGTTTGAGCTTGTAGTTTTTAAATTGAGTAGAACCGTATTCATACAATTCCAAAAGAACATGTTCATAAAACAGCACTCCAGCTTTTCGAAAAACTATGCGAAGCAGTTCTAAAATTTTAACCAGTGAAATTTGAGTGAAGAGAAGAAAACCAACACAAAAAAACATGATGGATATAATATAAGCGCCTAGTTTACTAAAAAGTGTAACGAGGCCTTTGGCGCTATAGGCACCAATCACTCCGCCTGCAGCAATTGACGAGCCTTGAATTGTTACCGTTTTGAATAATAAATCAAATAATACCGAAACAAAAATCAATAAAAGAAGAAATCCTATCGTTCTTACAACTTTTTTTGTAATTAATGGAGAAAAAAGACTCATGAGAGAAAGAATAAAAGTAAAAATAATAAGAACATAGGAATTAATCCCAAAGAGAGACAAAAATACATGAGCAATCATAGCTCCAACAACGCCACCGGAATTTTTAATCGTTTCATAATTGCTCGAGAAAACCGTAAACACCGTGGGATCTTTGGCAGAGTATGTTATAAGGCTTACACTTAAAAAGAGCGTAATAAAAAGAACAATAAGGCCAAATACTTCTTTAACTGTTCCTTTCATAAATGTTGTAATATAATTTCGAACAGACACGTTTTTTATCACCTCTCAATATAAATTACTCAATAAATAACCAAAATTCAAATAGTAAATGTAACGAGTCAGTTAATAAAGGGAAGTAATACTAAGTTGCATTCAAAATGATAAACGTCGGCAAGGAGAAGGCGACGCAAACGTACGTAATAGTACGTTGAGGAGCCGACGACGAAGCCAACGCAGTTAGCGTTTGAATGCAACTTAGTATAAGTATGTTCCTTATAGATTATCGGTTTGTTTTTTGGTATACTTTTCAATCATGAAAAGATCAATATTCGTTATAGTTATTTTTATTGTTTCTTGCGCCCCAAAACGAATGCCACCCGGACTACTTATTTTTAAACCCGTTACTCCAAAAATAGTAACAAGTGAAATCTACGAAATACGTGATTTTACTTCCATCATTAACCTCGACAGCGTAGGAAAAGATGAAGCTTCAAAGATGATCAAAACATTGATCAAAGCATTAGCGAAAGAAACTGACGATAAAAAAATCTATGATTTAAAATTTCAAATCGCGTATCTTCAGTATCGTTATGAAATGGATATAGATCAATCGAATGCATTTTTTAGTGAACTTAAAGATAAGGACACTGTTCTACGGGAATACGCAACTTTTTTCTATGCAAAGACACTGCAACTCAAAGATCAAAAAAGCGACGTTATTAAAAATATGTTTGAAAATATTGCAACCTTTTTTCCACAGAGTCCTTTACAAAATGAGGTTAATCTAGAATTAGCAGGCATATATAACCGTGAAAAAAATTATTCAAAAGTCAGAATGCATCTTGATAAAATGAATTCAGAAAATCTGACATATGCTGATAAACGAGAATTCGAGTACCTACTCATAAGCACCTATCTCCGAGAAAATACTGTGGGAAAAAAGATTAATTTTCTATGCCCAAAATTAGATATAGATAAACTCTCAAAAGAATTCCCTCAGTTGAAAAAAGCATGCGACTATCACAATAAAGAATTAAAAAAAGAAGAAATCTTCGAGCTGGCGACACTCTACAAAAAATCTCTCAAATACAGTGATGCAATTTATCTCTATGAAGAATATCTAAATGGCATGACGGACACTATGAAAAGAAATAATGCCCTCAAAGAAATTGCCGATTGTTACAAACGCATGGGAAATAATGAAAAGCAAATAAGCACGTATTCACAACTTAAAAGCGAAGTTCCTGATGCTCAAGGACTTGAACGCTTTGCCGTCGTAGAACTCAAGCTTGGACAATACAATGATGCTCTTGAGCTTCTCTCCAAAGCCTATAATGATTTTCATGATCTCTCCGATGAGCTTGTGTTTATGTTGGGTCGAGCGCATTTGGAACAATACAATCTCGAACAAGCACAATTTTTCTTTCGTCTCGTAACTGAGAAATTTCACCATTCCTCACTTTTGCGAGCTGCACAATTCCGACTCGGCATTATTGCCTTTATTCAAATGAAATATAAAGAAGCGGAAAGTTATTTTGAAGAAATTAGTAAAAGTAATGATGAAGAATATTTAATTCCTGCTCTGTATTGGAAAGCGCGAGCTCATAATAGATTAAATAGCGTGGAGGCACAAAAGCTTTTTCAAGAAATTATTGCTCATTATCCTCTCAATTACTATGGACTCTTATCACGTAATTTTGTTCCGACGGAATGGAAAAAAAGAGATAATAATTTTAACGGCGTGTATGCGGTAAGACTTGAATCGTTGTCCCAGAAGACTACAAAATATCTTGAGACGGCAGAACATCTTTTAAAATTGGGACTTCTTTCATATGCGCAACAGGAGCTCTCGGCAATTGATATAAATAAAATAAATAGTCTGGAATTGTTATACTATCTAGCAGTGCTCTATCATTTTGCTGATGATCACTATAATGCAGCATTGACCTTAGTAAAAATTCCTAATGAAAAATTGCCTGATAATCATGTATACATAAAATGGCCACAAGCATATTTTGACACATTCACCACCTACGCAAACAAAGTAAAAATAAATCCCTATCTTCCACTTTCAATAGCGAGACAGGAAACTATCTTACGTAAAGAAGCCGTTTCACCCGCAGATGCGTTTGGCCTTATGCAACTCATTCCTCCAACTGCAGTAAAACTTGCTGAGAATTTAGGAAAAAAACAATTTAAAGCTCCCGAAGATCTTTTAAATCCTGAAATCAATATTGAATTAGGAAGTTATTTTTTATCTACTCTCTCGGATTCTTTTGGTAATAATCCCGTTCATACAATTGCTGCCTATAATGCAGGTAAAGAAATCGTTAGTGTATGGCTTGGAACAATGAAAAACTTTAGCGATTCTGAAGTTTTTGTAGAGGTCATTCCATTTAAAGAAACTCGAGAATACGTAAAACGTATTTTTCAAAATATTACCATCTATGAACTCCTCTATGAAAATAAAAATATTAAGCTTGATTTAGATAAAAAAATAAGGTAATATATAGATATAATTAGGGAAAAGAGGAGTTTAACTATGACAAAATCAGAACTCATTGAAATGCTGACCGAAAAAACTGGTTCTACCAAAAAGCTTACTGAAGGCATGGTAAACCTTATTTTTGATGCCATGATGCAGGCTCTCAGTCAAGGAGAACGCATTGAAATCCGCGGATTTGGTGCGTTTACGATTCGCCAATACAAACCATATCAAGGAAGAAATCCAAAAACGGGCGAAAAGGTGCATGTTTCCTCCAAAAAGCTGCCATTTTTCAAAGTCGGTAAGGAACTCAAAGAACGCGTTACTGAGTAATTTTTTCATAACGTATCTTTCACTTAAGCTTATTATTTAAATGTCTCTTGAAATATAATTCATAACCTATTTAAATCATTGTTAAATTTTAATTCATTCTTCTATGATATTGGCATGAGAGTTGCACTTTTATACAAGTGTATGAATACTAAAAAACTTCTCGGTTTATTTTTATGTGTTTTTACCTTAAGTATATTTACGCTTTCATGTATGTCAGGCCATGAAAGTAGTTCCCCTCCCGCTCCAGATAATGGTGGGAAACAGAGTAATCCAACTGATCCTAATGATCCAACAAATCCCAATAATGGAGGTGGCGGAGGAGGTGCTGGCAATACAGGCGCTGGAGAGGTCTATGATTTAGCGGTTACTCTTCAAGATGAACAAGATAAAACGATACCTGATGAAGTTCTCGAAGATCTCTATGACCTTACCGGAAAGCCAATTGGAACTCCCTGTGAACTCCATGTAGACGAAGCCGAAAAAGACAAATATGAAAAAACCAATGTTGATATAGAACTCAGCTTATGCGTTTCAGATTACAATGCACTGATTTTAGAAAATGGGAGTTTTAGAACAGAGGCCTATGAAGATGGAGGAGATAATACCAAAGGCGTGGGTCAACACAGCACATGTGAAGATTATGGACTTCGCCATAAAGCTCAGCTCAGCATTGAATATCAAGGTGATCAAAATTTCGACAATCAAACCTGGCTTCATCCTCAATTCGTTGATTTTTGGCTCCCAAAATATAAAAAAGAAAAAGAACCACTCAGCACCGATTGTATCTATTTCAAAACCGCAGAATTTGGTATTGATCAAACCGGAGGAGAGTCAAAATCAAAAGCTTTACAATTTACTGAGGTTAAATCCAATGGAAAACCATGGAAAAGCTATGTATGGCTTGTCAATGGCGATGAAGGATTCTGGGGTTGGGGTCCTGATGCCGCTTCATTTAAAATCAGCTTCAAACTCGAATACTATCGATTGAAAGAAGAATTTCGTAATCCTCCAGAAGAAGAAACAAAATAATTCTCATTCCAAAGCTTTTTTTAATTCAACTTCTTCTCGATGTTTCTGTGCTGCCTCAAGTGTTTTGAATTTAAATATACCTCGTGGATACATTATTGGATGTAAAATTCCTGCAAATTCCCAAAGCTTCCGTACAGATTTAAAATAGTCTTTGTTAGG
>JAHFAK010000027.1:0-4628 GCA_023250585.1 Deltaproteobacteria bacterium | reverse complement strand
GCACGACTCTTTAATCTCATGTTCAAAACATTTATGGGTCCCGTTGAAGATAGCGCAAATATTATTTATTTACGTCCCGAAACAGCTCAAGGAATTTATGTTAATTTTTTGAATGTGCACAATGCGTCTCGGCAAAAGATTCCTTTTGGGATTGCCCAAATTGGTAAAGCCTTCCGCAATGAAATTACGCCAGGAAATTTCATCTATCGAACGCGAGAATTTGAACAAATGGAAATGCAGTACTTCGTGAAGCCAGGAACCGATATGGATGTCTTTAATCAGTGGAAAGAAATTCGTTTCAATTGGCATAAGAGTCTCGGAATTAAAAAAGAGAATTTACGTTTCCACGAACATGGACCACATGAACTTGCTCATTATGCAAAATCTGCTTTTGATATTGAATATAATTTTCCTTTTGGGTGGTGTGAAATTGAAGGAATTCATAACCGAACCGATTTTGATCTCAAAGCGCATATGGAATATTCCGGTAAAAAACTCTCATATTTTGATGAGGAATCAAAAGAACGTTTTACTCCTTATATTATTGAAACATCAGTTGGTTGTGATCGTACACTTCTGGTCATTCTTGTCGACAGTTATGATGAAGAAGGCGAGCGGGTAGTCTTAAGACTTTCACCAAAAATTGCACCTATAAAAATTGCTGTTTTCCCTTTAATTAATAAAGCTGAATTAATTGAAACTGCCCAGAAAATTTATACCGACCTACGTGTTGAATACAATGCTTTTTATGACCAAGCAGGTGCTATCGGCAGACGATATCGTCGACAAGATGAAATTGGAACACCGTTTTGTATCACGATCGATAACGACACTCCGAATGATCACTCGGTCACTATTCGTGAAAGAGATTCAATGAAACAGGAACGAATCGGATCGCATAAAATTAGAGAATATGTCGCTAAATTCTTTTGATTTTGATTACTGCCCCTGTTAAAATCACCTTTATGAATTGTTTAAAAAAAATATTTACTTTGTCTTTTTTGCTTGTTCTTACCGTCTCGTGCTCTAAAAAATTTGATACTCCAACGTTCGATGAACGGCTTATCCCTTCACCTTCATATGAAAGTACGTTTGAAAAGTGCTCTCGCTATGATCGAATTTACACCGGTCTTTCAGCAGTTGCTTTTCTGAACATTACCTACCAAAGCCTTGAGTTCCGGAAAGCATACATCAAAGAATTATCCCGATTAAAAATGTTATCTCTGCAAGAACAGAAAGAACTCATAGATGTTAATATAAAAGAAGACAGCGAGTACTTTACCTTTATTTTACGTGTCTATACCGCAAAAAATGAATGGAATGATTTTCACAAAGGTGATTCTATTTGGAAAATTACCTTAAGCAATAATCGCAAAGAAATAATTGAACCAAACACAATAGAAGTTCTCAAAGAAAAACCCATGTTAAATTTCTTCTATCCGGATATTAATAGATGGGTCAGAGTGTACCTCATCGCATTCAAAAAAGATGAGCACCCTACCTTTATGGAAGATATCTCTTCAATTAACATATCAATTTCGAGTTTTTTAGCACGTACGAGCTTTACATGGACTTTATAGCGTTGGCGGTATTTATTATAGCACTCATTTTAAATTTTGCTGGAGTTTTTTTTCTTGTTATTTTACGTGAAAAAAATCAGCGTCAAAAGCAAAAACTTCATTTCTCCTTTGAAATGAAAGAATTTCGAATTTTTCGTGAATTGCGAGAAATTTTTGGTTTTCTTTGCTTTGCACTTGTATTTTTAGGAGGAATCTCTCTTTTTTTTAATAAAGAATATTTATATGGGGTAGTGGTAACATTCGTTTTTATTGCAACCATCATATTATCAGCGGCTTATACCGTAAATAAAATATAAGAGGTAGCTTTGTTTTTTAATAGCCTTTACAAACTCTTTTCAAACGATCTTGCAATTGATTTAGGTACTGCCATGACCCTTATTTATGTTAAAGGAAAAGGTATTGTCATCAATGAACCATCAGTTGTTGCCGTGGAAAAAGATGCGCGCGGAGTAAAAAAAATTTTAGCGGTAGGCAAAGAAGCAAAAGAAATGGTGGGAAGAACACCAGGATCCATTACGGCAATCAAGCCCATGAAAGATGGTGTTATCGCTGACTTTGAAGTCACTGAAGCAATGCTTCGCTATTTTATACTGAAAGCCCATCAGAATCGTAGGACCCTTGTTCGTCCCCGTATTATTATTTGTATTCCCTATGGTGTAACTGATGTTGAAAAACGAGCGGTAAAAGAATCTGCAGAAAGCGCTGGTGCTCGTGAAGTATTTCTCGTTGAAGAACCGATGGCTGCATCGATTGGCGCGGGGCTTCCGGTGAGTGATCCATCAGGCAGTATGATTGTAGATATCGGCGGAGGGACGACCGAAGTTGCAGTTATTGCTCTATCAGGAATTGTCTTTAGTAAATCCATCCGTGTAGCTGGCAACAAAATGGACGAAGCAATCACCAATTACATAAAAAGAAAACATAACCTTCTCATTGGTGAAATTACTGCTGAAGAATTAAAAATAAAAATTGGTAATGCCCTTACTGAAGAAGCAAATGTAAAACAAATGAATATTAAAGGAAGAGATTTAATTGCAGGTATTCCACGAACAGTATTGGTAACCTCGAATGAAATCGCTGAAGCTCTTGAAGAACCACTCCAAGAAATTCTTGAAGCTATCAAAGTAACCTTAGAAAGAACGCCTCCTGAACTCTCTGCTGATCTTGTGGATCGAGGTATTATGCTCAGCGGTGGCGGAGCGCTTCTTCGAAATTTAGATGTTTTGGTTCGCGAATCTTCAGGTTTACCCGTTCGTGTTGCGGATGATCCTTTAACCGCCGTTGTTATGGGATGTGGATATGTACTGGATCACCCTGAATTACTTAAAATAATAGCTCTTCCACTATAATAAAGTTACATGCTCAAGTTTATACGAAATAAAAGTAAATATTTTGTCATATTTCTTCTGTTTTTGGCATTCCTCCAATTTATTGCTTACAATATTAAAAGCAAATATGCCTACAACACATTGGATAAAATTATTCTCTATCTGGTCTCTCCTCTCCAAGAATTTATTGTGCATACCGAAAAGAAAAGTACTAACTTTTTTGATACCTACATTAATTTAGTCAACTTAGAGAAAAAAAATAAAGACCTAGAATCTGAATTAAACCGCATGTATTTTGTCGTTAACCAATTCGAAGAAACAAAAATAGAAAATGAACGCCTTCGCAAAATGCTTGAGTTTAAAAAAGAATCTCCCTATGAGATTGTTGCTGCAGAAATTATTGCAAAAGATGCAACAAGCTACGGACGCACCATACGCGTGAATGTCGGAAGTCGAAATAACGTAACGGTCAACAGCGCCGTCATCTCATACCATGGGATTGTTGGCAAAGTAATTTCAACGCTTGATAATTACTCTGATATTATGCTCATCACTGATACCATGAGCGCTGTTGATGTTCTTTCGCAACGCTCGCGCGCACGTGGGATTGCACGAGGAAGCGTGAATGAACCCTTAAAACTCTCACTCGATTTTGTTTCCCGAGAAGAAGATATCCAAAAAGGTGATGCAATTGTCACGAGCGGTCTTGGAGGTATATGGCCAAAAGGCTTGCTGGTTGGAATGGTGAGTACTATTGAAAAAGGTGATGAATTTCTTTTTCGACTTGTTGAAATTGAACCATCCACTGACTTTAGCAAACTCGAAGAAGTTTTCATCATTACAAAAAATCCTGAATCATGAAAAATTTTATAGCAGTCATTTTTTTTAGCCTTATTTTTCTTATTCTCCAGACATCCGTAATGGCAGATGCAATGACCTCATTTTTTCTTTTTCTCAATTTACCGTCATGTGCTCAGATTAAAATTAATTTTTTACTTATCATTATCGTGTATATCGGTTTAAACCGCCACATGCTCGAAGGAGTTCTTATTGCCTCACTTCTCGGCTACTTTATGGATTTATTTTCTCCTGGTCATTTTGGCTTGCATTCATTTTTATTTGTTATCATTTTCCTTGTGATCCGCACTATCAGTACAAAAATTTATTTTAAAGCGCCTTTAATGAATACATTTTGGACGATTAATGTAACACTGGTTAGTAATATTTTTCTTCTCCTTATATATTCTACCTCAGATAACTTTGAAAATTTTTATCTTTCTTTTCTCCAAATAATCTTCCCCGAAGCCCTTCTCAATGGCCTTTTCGCACCTATTATTTTTAATTTTTTTAAAGTACTCGATCTTGTAACCGACAAGACAATGGAAGACGAAAAGGTTATTACCTGGTGAAAAAACATACACGACACCATAACTTCGCATACCTTCGTTACTCCTCGTCTCGTCACTGCGGCGTACAAACTCGTACGCCTCATTCCTCGACTTCGTCGTGCCTTGGTCTGCTCGTTCTTGCGTCATGTATAAATATAAAAAACTACAGGTCTACTTTCTTATAACATCTTGTTATAATGTATTAATCTACATATAAAAAAATTAATCGTTCAGTTTCGTTAACTTTTTACCCAATTTTAGCTTATTTTTGAGCTCCTCAAAAAAATAAACTTAATAATTACAATAGATTAACTTAGAATTATTTATTAGTT
>JAHFAK010000137.1 GCA_023250585.1 Deltaproteobacteria bacterium | reverse complement strand
GAAAGATCATCATTTAAAATTACATAATCATACTTATACATTTCTTGTATTTCAGACAAAGCTTTTTGAAAGCGCTGTTCAATTTCGGCAATACTTTCGCGGTTGCGTTCCATGAGGCGTTTTTTCAGCGCATCGACCGAAGGAGGAAGAATGAAGATAAGCGTCGCTTGAGGAAGCGTTGATTTGAGATTAAGTGCTCCTTGAGTATCTAAATCAGTAATCACATCTTTACCCTGCGCCATGAGATTGCAAAGTCTATCAATGCCTGTACCATAACGATATGAATATACATACGCCCATTCAAGAAAAATATTCTGCTTTAACAACTCGTCAAATCGACCATCATCAACAAAAAAATAATGAATCCCCTCTTCTTCATCTTTTTTCTTCGGCCGCGTTGTATAGGAAATTGAATACATGAGATTCTCAATATTCTCGACGGCAAAATCACACAACGTTGATTTGCCTGCGCCACTTGATCCTGAAACAATAAATAAATTTCTTTCATCCAAAAAATTTTTTAATCTAGTGATCATTGTATAACCTATTCAATATTCTGTACTTGTTCTCGTATCTTTTCTAACTCGTGTTTTACAGAAACAACAATATGAGAGATTGTCAGATTCTGGCATTTTACTCCGAGCGTATTTATTTCTCGATACATTTCTTGAATAATGAAATCAAGTTTTCGTCCCAGCAAGGCTTCTTTTTGCATGCTTTCTTTGAAAAGCGCAATGTGCCCCGATAGCCTTACTAATTCCTCAGAAAAATCGAGTTTATCAGCATAATAGACAAGTTCTTGATTGAATCTTGTCTGATCAATAGTTTCATCCGATAGATGTTTTAATTTTTCTCGTATATTTTTTTCAATCGCGGCGAGTGCATCTTTTTTTAATCCTGCAATATCGTTTACCGCATTGTCAATAATACCAAGAGAATTACGGATATCTTTTTCTAAAAATGCTCCCTCTTTTTCACGAACTTTGTTGAATGCATCAAGCGTTTTTCGAAAACGGTCTACAAATGGTTCAAATAAGTTTTCTATATTTTGCGTGCTTTTATTATTAAAAATATCTTTAAATTGAGTAATAGTTGAAAGATCGATTTTTCCTGACAACGAAAGTTTTTTCTTCAAGGTGCCGAGCATATCTTTTATTTTTTGCGCATTTTCAATCATCATATCCTGTAAATTTAATTCAGAATTCTCTTCGGTTAAGACAACATTTACTTCAAAACGGCCACGAGCAATCTTACTTTTAATTATTCCTAAAAGAGGGATTTCCCAGTGGTTAGAATCCCGAGGCAAACGAATACGCGGATCTAGAAATTTACTATTTAATGATTTAATTTCAATGCTAAAATTTTTGCCTTCTATATCAAAAGAGTCGCTGATAAACCCCGTCATACTTTTCATGGTAAAACCCTTTCTTTATAGTTTTCTCGAAGTGTATTAAAAAGCTGTATCAATGTGGGTGATCCATAATCAGGGTATGTCCATGGGAGTGATTGAAAGCTTCTGTTGGTATAGACAAGCGTAAGATCCGCATACACTCCATCATGCAAATAAATTCTGTGCGTATAATCTTTATGTGTAGCCAATACAAAATTTTTCAGAGTTAGTATTCCGGGATCAATGTTAATAGTTCTCCTGCCTTTTTGTATAAATTCTCTCTCAAGAAGATCCGTCTTACTTTTAATATGAGCTAGGGCATCCTGAGAAACTAGATCAGAAAACGTAACAAAAATTCTTTGTAAATTATTTCCCATTTCTTCATCGTAATACACAGAAAAAGAAGAAAATGAATAGACCTCGGATTTAAAATCCAAAGGTGAGAATTGTGTCTCAAGCATAGGAATAACTTTTTCACACAACGCTTTATTCTGATATATAATGCTTATAACCAACTTTACTTTTTGAGGAAAAAATTTTTGTGCCATATATTTGTCTATGTACTTATAATTATCATTCCACTTCTAATTCTCGCGGATACTTGGTGAGTATTTCACATCCATTATCTTGCACCAAAATAATATCTTCTATTCTCACGCCACCAACATCTTCATAATATAATCCCGGCTCAACGCTGGCAACATTGCCGGTTTTAAGAATAGTGGAAACAAAGCTAATTCGAGGAGGCTCATGAATTTCCAAACCTAATCCATGCCCTGTTCCATGAATAAAGCCAAAGACCTCACCGTTTTTTTCGTAATTAGGCAATCCTTTTTTAACAAACAAATCACAAATGGCTTGATGAATATCTTGGCCATTAACGCCATCTTTAATTCTCTCAAAGGCTATTTCTTGTCCTTCCATAACCGCTTCATACATCTTTTTTAATTTAGGATGTGCTTTTCCTTTAACAACGGTTCTTGTCATATCACCGAAGTAACCTGTTTTCATTGATCGCGGAAATACATCAAAAATGACTGGTTCGTTTACCGGTATTGGTCCAGTGCCATGATGATGAGGCATTGCCGAGTACCTACCAGCGCTGGTAATAATATCGATTCCCTCTTCGTTAACAGAAATACATTCTCGCTCGAGAAGAAAATTGAAGAGTTCTTTCCTTAAAGTTTCTGAAGTTAAAATCTCGTCTTTCCAATAAAGTATTTTATTCCGTACCTTTGATTCTCGAATAATGCGAATTCCAAAATCAATTGCATCACGTGCAGCGTTTAAACTGTCCCGAAGGCAGATGATTTCTTCAGGTCGCTTTATTTCACGCTCTTTTAGGATGGCATGGGGATAGACTTCGATAGTGTAACCTCTTTCCTTTAAGGCTTGTCCTAAAGCATATGAAAAAGATTTTTGGACAGTTATATTGGTAATATTCTTGTCTTTAAAAATTCGATCAATAATGTCGACCATTCCTTTGGCGCCACTTTTTGTATAATCGGAGAGCTTCAATACATAATCCACACGAGCATATTCTTTGCCTTTGTTGTATTCTAAGTCAGAAAGAACAACATGTTTTTTATCATCAATGGAAAAATAAATGTAGGAGTCAGGCGCGGAAAAGTGAGTGAGGTAAAAAAGATCCACATTGTTTGCTGTGGAGTCAATAATTAAAAATGCATTTTTCATGTCAATGTCCTTATTATTAAGTAAATGCAGTATTATAAAGTTAAATGCATCCCTCGGTCAAGCCAGGAGGGATGACAACTGAAAGATAGACATGGAGCCCACGGCTAAAGCCGTGGTACCCTGTGAAGGCGGATAGAAAAAGTCATTGCGAGTGTCTGCGAGAAATCTGATTTTTTTACACCTTCATAGTTATATAGAGGTTCCCCTTAAGTAAATAAATTATTTCCCCATAATTCCTTCACAAAATTTTGATACGGCAAAATTTCTATAGTGTCTTCGGTTGTTCTGGATTTTGGTTCAAGACAAATTAAAAATCTTCTTTTAATATTAGGGTGATCTTCAATTAACTGTCTCAATCCTTTTAGATGATCAGATGTAACTCTTTGTGTAGCTTTAGCTTCAATCGCATATTTCATATCATCAATAATAAAATCAACTTCTATACCGCTTGCAAGCCTCCAATAAAATAGCTCATAAAAACTTTCACTGTACTCTCTGTGAGCGCATAGTTCATGGAAAATCCAGTTTTCAAATGCTTTACCAAATAACTCAGATCCTTGTTCTATGTTATTTCTTTTAGCTAACATATTAACAACACCAACATCGTGGAAATAGAATTTAGGTGCTTGAATCACCCTTCGCTTAGGCCGTTTTGTATATGAAGGAAGATATACTCCAAGTAATGTATCTACTAATATTTGAAAATATTCTTTTACCGAAGTATTAGAAACTCCGCAATCTCTTGCAATTGTTGCATGATTTACCTGTTCTGTGTCAGAAAGTGCGGCAGCTTCTAAAAAATTTGAAAAAACAGGAAGGTTCCGGACTAAACCTTCTTCTCTTATTTCTTCTTTTAGATAATCATTAATATAAGCTTGTAACAATCTATATGGAGAGCTGCTTAAGTAATGTCTGGGTAGATAACCCTGATTTAGTAATTTTACAAGTTCAAAATCTTCTTTAAGTTCATCCCAAACGAACCCATGTAGTTCATATCTTACTGCGCGTCCCCCGAGTAAATTAGCATGTTCTCTTCTTAATTTACGTGCACTTGAACCGCACAAACCAAAAACTATTTTTTTATTTTCAATAAGCCAATGAACTTCATTTAAAAGTAAGGGCACTTTTTGAATTTCATCTACAATCACAAGTGCAATTTCTTTGATACTAGCTAGTTCTTCTCTGAGCAAAGACGGATTATTTGTATATCTTATAAGCTCATCGGTTTTCAATAAATCAACCCAAATTGCACTTGGATACATTTCTTTTAAATATGTACTTTTTCCTGTTTGTCTTGGTCCCCACAAGAAAAAACTTTCTTTTGGGCTTTGAGGTAGCTTTAGTGATCTTTTATACATATGCGCTATTATAACATGATAAATTAAACTGTCAAGTTATATTATCATGATAAATTAAATAATTACTTTATTTTATCATGATAAATCAAGGTAAAATTATTAAGGGTATCATATTTCTTAAAAATAAAATGTATTAAGTTATTACATATAAAGCACTAATATAGTACGAAATTAAAACAATAAAAATGTCAAAAATCGAAAAATAACATAAAACAAATTTGTAGGGTACCCGATAAATTGAACAGAGGAATAAGAGATAGTAGGATAAGGAAAGAGGTAGCGAAATTATGCCAAATTCAGAAGGTGTGAAAGAATCAGATTTCTCACTTCGTTCGAAATGACAGAAGACCGCACGTTGTCATTTCGAGGGTGGTCCCTCACGTGTCATTGCGAGGAGGACACGTTTTCTTGTCCGACGAAGCAATCTCAAGCAGGTT
>JAHFAK010000026.1 GCA_023250585.1 Deltaproteobacteria bacterium | reverse complement strand
AAACAAGATACATCGACAGCCGACGTTCTCGTGAATAGTGTATCTCACGGACTTTTTTGTCGTTACTAAATAAAGCTAAAGAAGCTTCGAGTTGTGAACTGTCGAGTGTGAGAATATTCATCTTAAATGTACCTTATACTAAGTTGCATTCAAACGCTAACTGCGTTGGCTTCGTCGTCGGCTCCTCAACGTACTATTACGTACGTTTGCGTCGCCTTCTCCTTGCCGCCTTGTTATCATTTTGAATGCAACTTAGTATTATGAGACTTTATATATTCATTCATTCGTTCATGCCATGTATCATTTTTATCAGCAAGAATGTAAAAAGCTCTCGTTAAATGAGAGCTTTTATGGCAGGAATTTAAACTCTTTAATTCCAGAATCGCATGATATCGTTATAAAAGGCAAAGACCATGAGCGAGACAAGGAGAATGACACCGATTTGATTAGCGATTGTTAAAACTTTTTTATTGAGCGGAGAGCCTTTTGCATATTCGATGAGAAAGAACATCAAATGTCCACCATCTAGAACAGGAATGGGCAATAAATTGATGAGGCCTAATGTTATGGAAAGTATCGCCATTAATTTTATGAAAAAGAGAATTCCTCCTAATTGATATGAGGCGCCGGTGAGTTTGAAAATCAGGATCGGGCCACCCATAGCTTTGAGAGAAACATCTCCGGTAAAGAGTTTTACAAAACCAATGAGCGTGACTTTAGCTATTTCGAGCATTTTCTGAGCCCCATACATGAGTGAGGTAAAAGGATGAAGGTATGCTTTGCTATCAATCTGCATCGAAGGAGCAGTGTGCATTATGTATGTACTTACTCCAATATACCATATCGAAGTTTTTGTACCGGTTAAATCTTCAGTCAGGGTATGCTGTTTAGGAGTAATGGTTACTTTGTTTAATTCCTTATTCCGATAGTATCCAAGTTCAAATGGTTTGCCTGTTTCTTCAAAAATATGATTTTGTACATAGTAGAAATCAGGAATCACCCTATCATTAATACTATAGAGACGATCATATTGTTTGAGGCCAGCAGCTTCCGCCGGTGAATGTGGCTCCAGAGTTTGTACTAAAAATTCGCCTGAAAAAAAACCAAGTTTTTCGGTATTTGTTTCTTCTGTTGCACTCGTAAATTGTTTTGTTTCTTCGCCTCTTTTTGCCTCGATTTTTAACTCTTGATAGACATGGGTTTTAAAGAAGAGTTCAAGTTCATAATAACTTCTGATTGGGATCGTGTTGATACTTATTATTTCATCTGCATTTCGTAAACCTGCGGTGTAAAGAATAGAAGCTTGTTCCACGCCAATAATGGGTTTTTTAATATTCGGAAGAATTCCAATTTTACCTACGGTAACATCTTCTCCATATTGATTCTTTGAAGGCTTCTTTTCTGGAGTAAGCGTAAGGGTATCGAAAGCATCTTTTCGTTGGATAGTGATTTTGGTTTCTAGTCCTGCGCGACTTTCGACTATTTTTGTGAGATCTTCATACCACATAACTTTTTGATCATTGACCGCAACGACACGATCATGCGGTCTAATTCCCGCATTCCACGCCGGTGAGCCAATAACTACATCTCCGACATCAGTGGTGACTTGAGGCCAGCCAATCAGAAAAGCTACCATAAAAATAATAATAGGCAGAAGAAGATTCGAAATCGGTCCCATAATAACAATCAGAGATTTTTTTAATGGATGAAGATGCGCAAAAGAGCGTTTTAGCTCTTCAGTTTTTATTTCATCTTCGGGATTTTCTCCCAGCATTTTTACATAACCGCCTAAAGGCAGAAGAGAAAGCTGATAGTAGGTTTCGCCAATTTGTCTTCCGATAATTTTTGGGCCGAAACCTAAAGAAAATTTTTCGACTTTCACTCCAAAGAGTTTTGCCGTAATGAAATGGCCAAACTCATGGATAAAGACGAGAACGCCAAATAGTATAACACTTAGTAATAAACTCATAATAATATCCTATCTCGTTAAAAGTTCTTCGGTTTTTTTCTTTGTCCAGTCAATAACACAAAATACATCTTCAATTGTGGTAATCTGAGTTTTCGTATGTATATTCAAAAGTTTTTCAATTGTTTTTGAAATATCTAAAAAACGTATTTTAGTATCAAGAAATGCATGTACGGCAATTTCATTGCTGACATTGAATACGATAGGGTATGAGTCTCCAGCTTCAAGCACCTCATACGCAAGTTGTAAACAGCGAAATTTTTCAAAATCAGGTTTATAAAACGTTAAATTTTGAATTTTCGTTAGATCAAGACTTTCTAGCGGAAGCACATTTCGCTTGGGATAGGTCAGTGCATAGAGAATTGGTGTTCTCATATCAGGCAATCCAAGTTGAGCAATGACTGAGCGATCCACATATTCTACCATCGAGTGAATAATGCTCTGAGGATGAATGACTACTTCAATCTTTTCTTTGGAAATCTCAAAAAGCCATCGTGCTTCAATCACTTCCAAGCCTTTATTCATCATTGTTGCGGAATCAATGGTAATTTTTTTACCCATTTTCCAATTAGGATGATTGAGCGCTTCTTGTTGTGTTACTGATTGTAATTGCTCTAGTGAATGATGAAGAAAAGGGCCGCCCGATGCGGTGAGAATAATTTTTGCTACGGCTTTCTGTTCGTTTCCTTGTAATGATTGAAAGATTGCACTGTGTTCACTGTCAATTGGAAATACTTTTACTTTATGGGTACGAGCTTCTTGCATAATAAAATGTCCAGCGCACACCAGCGTTTCTTTATTGGCTGTTGCTACATTTTTTCCTGATTGAATTGCTGCAAGTGTTGGAGCAAGCCCTAAGTATCCGACAAGCGCATTGAGAAGAAAATTTCCTTCTTCGTATGAAGCCAGTTCGAGTAAACCTGTAGTGCCATAGACTATTTGTATATCATTTTTAATAACGCTTCTGAGTTCAATGCTTGCATTTTTATCTTTTACACAAACGATGCGAGGATGAAATTTTTTGATTTGATCTAAGAGCTCACTGATATTTGATCCACAGGAAAGGCCAATAACTTCAAACTCATCAGGAAAACGAGAAACAACATCGAGCGTATTTTTGCCAATTGAACCTGTTGATCCTAGAATAATTAATTTTTTCATACACAGCTCACGAGAGAGGAGGAGGGATGTACATTTAGAAAAAATATATATTAAAATTTTGCTCAGTGAAGTTTTATAAGAGGAAGCAAATTTTAATATATATTTTTTCTAAATGTACATCCCTCCTCCTCTCAGAAGTAATCTAACTTATAAACCAGTATAGCACGGGGGCAGCAAAAATCAATGCATCAATTCGATCGAGTAATCCTCCATGACCGGGAAGAAGTTTTCCCGAGTCTTTACATCCGAAAGATCTTTTAATCATGGATTCACAGAGGTCTCCCATTTGGCCAATAATAGAGCATATTGCTGCGGTAACAATAATGTAGAGTAAATTCAGAGATTCTATAAAAATTCCTGCAAAAAGAGCGGCTCCAAGAACGGAAATAAGAAGTCCTCCAATAGCTCCTTCTACTGTTTTACCTGGCGATACTTTTGGGTAGAGTTTATGTCTTCCCCATTTTTTTCCAATAAAATATGCGCCTGTATCGGTGAGCCAAACGATTACAAGTAATAATAAAAAGAAATAACTTCCTTCAGCTGTATTACGTATCAACGCAAAAAAGGGACATAAAATACCGACATAAAAAATTCCCAAAAGACTGAATGCACAATCCTTTATGCCTTCTTCGGGATTATTTTGAACAAATAAATAAAATATAAAGAGTGTGAGAACAATAAATCCTATATAACTTAAGAGGGAATAGTGATCAGAGAAAAGTATTCCACTCGTAAGAAGAGCTCCAAGTCCAATTCCTATACATTTTTTTCGATTATTATTTGGGAATACCATACTAAAGAGTTCGTAGAGCGACAGGACACTCACTAAAAGAATAAAGAAAGAAAAAAGAGTAGGAGGAAAAAGAAAAATAATCAATAAAAGGAAGGGAAAAGCAATTACAAAAGTAATAATACGATTTCTCAGCATAGGTTGGTGTCCTTATTGTGATAGCGATCTTCTAAAACTTTACCAAATCGTCGTTCTCTTTTTCCAAACGCTTCAATAGCTTTATGTAATTCTTCAATGGTAAAGTCGGGCCAGAGAGCTTTTGTTATATATAGTTCTGAATAAGCTATTTGCCATAATAAAAAATTACTTATGCGCAGCTCTCCGCTCGTTCTGATAAATAAATCCGGATCTGGTAAATCTTTCGTTTCAAGGTAGTGAGCAAATGTTGCTTCAGTAATATCATCCATATGCAGTTTGTTATTTTGTATATTTCTAACAATTGTCTTTGTCGCTTGGACAATTTCAGACCTCCCCGAATAACTCAACGCAAGTATGAAAATCATTTTTGTGTTGTTTTTTGTAAGTTCAATTGATTTTTTTAATTCTCCTTGTACTTCATGAGGAAGCTTCTGAGTATTACCGATAGAGAGTATTTTGATATTTTCTTTATGAAGTTTTTCCCGTTCTTTAATTAAATACTCCTTCATGAGTTTCATCAGGCTTTCAACTTCAAAAGCGGGACGATCCCAATTTTCTTCTGAAAAGGCATAGACGGTGAGAATGTTTACACCAAGATGGGAGCATTCTTTAACCACATTTCGAAGTGCATGTATCCCGTATTTATGGCCAATGATTCTTTTAAAAAAATGTTTCTTTGCCCATCGTCCATTACCATCCATGATGATGGCTATATGTTGAGGGATCTTTGAAAATTGCTTCACTAAATTTCCATGATGTCTTTTTCTTTGCGGGTAGCAGCTTCATCAACATGCTTGATGTAGTCGTCGAGAACTTTTTGAACTTTATCAGAGATTTTATGAACATCGTCTTCGGTGATTTGCTTATTTTTTTCGAGAGTTTTAAGTTCCTCATTTGTTTCACGACGATATCCTCTGAGCGATACTTTACATTCTTCAGCCATTTTCTTGACATGTTTGGTGAGTTCTTTTCGTCGTTCTTCGGTAAGAGCGGGAATATTGATTCGAATCATTTTGCCATCATTCATAGGGGTAATTCCAAGATCAGATTGTAGGAGTGTACGTTCAATTTCTTTGAGAATCGAGGGGTCCCAGGGCTGAATTGTTATAAGCTTTGGCTCTGGAGTTGCAAGATTTGCTATTTGCTTGAGTGGTGATTTAGTTCCATAGTAATCAACCATGATTCCATCTAAAAGAACAAGTGAAGCTCTGCCCGTTCTCATTTTTGTTAAGCTTTGTTTAAAAAAAGCAAGGGCTTTAATAAGGTTGTCTTCAAAGGCTTTGAGTACTTTGTCTGTCATGTGTTTTATCCTCCACTAACTTTAGTGCCAATTTTTTCACCGAGAATTACTTTTTTAATATTTCCTTCGGTGCGAAGATTAAAAACAATAATAGGAATTTTATTGTCTCTGCATAAAGATGCTGCTGTTGAATCCATGACTTTTAAATTATTTTTGAGTAGTTCAATGTATTCGATGGTATCAAATTTTGTGGCATTGGGATGAGTCATAGGATCTTCCGTATAAACACCATCGACTTTAGTTGCCTTTAATAACACTTCAGCTTCGATTTCTGCAGCTCGCAATGCTGCTGCAGTATCTGTTGTAAAATAGGGGCTTCCGGTTCCGCAAGTAAAAATAACAATACGGCCTTTTTCAAGATGGCGTTTTGCTCTTCTTCTAATATACGGCTCAGCAATTTGATGCATTTCGATAGCGGTGAGAACTCTCGTTACAATCCCAACTTTTTCGAGTGCATCTTGTAAGGCTAAACCATTGATAACGGTTGCAAGCATTCCCATATAATCGGCTTGAGCCCGATCCATCCCGGCTTCGCTTGCTGATAATCCTCGGAAAATGTTTCCTCCTCCGACGACAATAGCAACTTGGACACCGAGTTCATGAATTTCTTTTAATTGCTGTGCAGTAGACTTCAGAATTTTTTGGTCAATACCATAACTTTTTGACCCCACAAATGCTTCTCCACTGAGTTTAAGAAGGACTTTTTTATATTTTATAGAATTCATATTTTATCAGTACTTCATAAGAGTATACTGTTCTTTTTTTTATTGTATATCGACGTCGCTTCCATAATAATTTTAAGAACAGGAAGGCGCGCTCGGTATACAATAAAAAAAAGAACAGTATACTCTTATAGCATTCTATATACTAATTGCCAATTTGAAATCTGCAAAACCTTCGTATCGTAATATTTTCTCCAAGTTTTGCAATACATTCTTTTACAATATCTTGAACCTTCTTTTTATCATCTTTAATAAAGGGCTGCTCAACCAAGCATATCTCTTCATAAAACTTTTTTATTCTTCCTTCAATCATTTTTTCAATAATATGCTCTGGCTTTCCTTCATTTTTTGCCTGATTTTTGAGGATTTCTTTTTCTTTTTCAAGTTCCTCTTGGGGAATTTCTGCGCTTGTGGTATATTTCGGATTTGCAGCAGCAATGTGCATTGCTATATGCTTCGAAAGATTTTGAAAATCATCGGTTCGTGCAACGAAATCAGTTTCGCAACTCATTTCTAAAAGTACACCAATTTTTCCACCGGCGTGAATATAAGAATACACCAAGCCTTCTTTTGTTTCTCGAAGTGCCTTATTTTGAGCTTTTGCAAGACCATGTTCGCGCAAATAAGCAATAGCCTTTTCCATATTCCCACTTGAATTTTCGAGTGCTTTCTTGCAATCCATGAATCCTGCTTGTGTTCTTTCTCGAAGTTCTTTGACTAAATGTGCTTCTATTTCCATAGACGACTCCTTATGTTGCCTTTCCGGGTTCTTTTGTTTCTTGTTGTGTCTCATTTTCCGCTTTTGCTGTGCTTGGTCCTGTTTTTTGAGCAGGGGAGCCTTTTTTCGATCCCTTCGTTGTTATTGTTGTAACAACTTTTTTTCTCATAATAAAGTGTTTGTCTTTATCGGATCTCATTTCTTTTGGAGCCGACTCTTTATCTTTTATACGTTTTGCTTCGAAACTTTCAAAAATTTTAGCGCCTTCCACACATGCATCTGCAGCTTTGTTCATGACAATCTGAATTGCTTTAATTGCGTCGTCATTGCCTGGAATAGGATAGGTAATAAGATCAGGATCACAGTTGGTATCAACGACAGCGATAATAGGAATACCTAATTTATTCGCTTCTGCGACAGCATTTTTTTCTTTTTTAGTATCAATAACAAAAAGAACATCAGGAAGTCTTTTGATTTCACGAATACCACCAAATGTTCGAGAAAGCTTTGCAATTTCTCTATCTATGATCAATCGTTCTTTTTTGTGAAGGCGAGCAAATGTGCCATCTTTTTGTTTTTTTTCAAGATCTTCCATTCGGTCGATACTGCTTTTAATTGTTCTAAAATTGGTAAGCGTTCCACCAAGCCATCGAGTAGTAATGTGAAACATATTGCAACGAATTGCTTCTTCTTTCACAATTTCTCTGGCTTGTTCTTTGGTCCCAACAAACGCTACTTTAGCACCTTTACTGGTCATGTCAGTCAAAAAGGTAAGCGCTTTAGTAAAAAGTGTAACTGTTTGTTGTAAATCGATGATGTAAATGCCATCGCGTTCACCAAAAATATAGGGTTTCATTTTTGGGTTCCAGCGCGATGTCTGGTGGCCGAAATGAATGCCGGCCTCGAGAAGTTCTTTAATACTTACAGAAACCATAATGTCCTCCAAGCTTAAACCTCTGCTTTTCTTCATCTCTCAGACAATTATTATGATAAGCTTGAATTGTCTTCATCAGAAAAGCATGTGTATTTATTAGTTAAAAATCTCAAGACTCTTATAAGCTTTATTTGTGGTTGTCAACTAGTAAAGGAGACAAGGTATTACACCAGTATGTAATGCTTCAGTTATTAGGGAGTAGGCATGTTGCAAAAAAGTATTCCTATCGACGTCGCTTCCATAATATTATTAAGAACAGGAAAGTGCGCTCGATAGAAATACTTTTTTGCAACATGCCTACTCCCTAACTCACCCCATTAACTGAGCCATTGTCCCAGTATCTCATTTACGATTGACAAACATCTGCAAATAGCATAGCTTGCCTTGATTTTTATTATATATGATGCTTAGAAAGATAAAGAAATTTTGATACGTTAATCATTATGAAACAGATAAAAGATACAGATCAAAATACCAAGCAGGAAAAGAAAGATAAAGGAGATTCTATGGTAGGAGCGGTCACTAAGGGCTACGAAGAAAATTTTGCAGCTCTCCTCGAAGAAAGTTACAAAAAAAATCAGCGATTTCGTGAAGGCCAAGTCGTAAGCGGTATAGTTGTGAGTGTTTTAAAAGATAAAGTCCTCGTTGATATTGGTTATAAATCAGCAGGCTATGTGCCAATCATTGAATTTTATGATTTGAAAAATGAACTTCATATTAAGCCCGGTGATACGATTGATGTATATTTAGAGCAAGCCGAAGATGAAGAAGGCAATATCATTCTTTCAAAAGAACGCGCTGATAAAATGAAAATTTGGGATACGATTGCTCTTGCATTTGAAAAAGGTGATTTAGTTAAAGGTAGAATTATCGATAAAGTAAAAGGCGGTTTATCGGTTGATATCGGTATTAAAGCTTTTTTACCCGGCTCACAGATTGATCTTGTTCCTATTCGTGACCTCAATAGCCTCCTCGGCAAAGTATATGAATTTAAATTACTGAAGTTTTCAAAAAAGCGCGGGAATATAGTTCTTTCACGTCGTGCTATATTAGAGAAAGAACGAGAAAATCAAAAGAGAGATATCCTTGAACATCTTGATGAAGGTCAAGTACTCGAAGGTATCGTAAAAAATATTACCGATTACGGTGCATTTATTGATTTAGGTGGAATTGATGGTTTATTGCATATCACCGATATTTCATGGGGTCGCATCAATCATCCATCGGATGTTCTTTCCGTTGGTAAAAAAATCGATGTAAAAATTATTAAATACGATCGTGAAAACCAAAGAGTTTCACTGGGCTTAAAGCAAACTACCGAGGATCCATGGAGACATGCGGTCAATAAATACCATGTGGGAGATAAGATAACCGGTAAAGTAGTTAATGTAACTGATTATGGTATATTTATTGAAATAGCCGAGGGAGTTGAAGGCTTAGTTCATGTGTCGGAAATGTCATGGACCAAGAAAGTTAAAAATCCTCTTCGAATGTATAAAGTTGGTGATGAAATACAAGCTCTTATTCTCGATATTGAGATGGAATCACGAAGAATTTCAATGGGCGTTAAGCAACTTGAGACTAATCCCTGGGAAGAGTTGGCAAAGAAATATCCGGTTGGTTCTCGTGTGAAGGGCAAGATTCAAAACATGACTGATTTTGGTATTTTTCTTGATTTAGGACATGAGGTTGATGGTTTGATTCATATTTCTGATATTTCTTGGACAAAAAAGATTAAGCATCCCGAAGAACATTTTAAAAAGGGTGATACTATTGATGCGCAAGTACTGAGTATTGATGTTGAACACGAGAAGTTTGCACTCGGAATAAAACAACTCACCGAAGATCCATGGCCAAGTATTAATGAGAAATTTAGTCGTGGAAAACGTGTTCAAGGAACAGTTGCCCGGATAACTGATCTTGGCGTTTTTGTTGATCTTGGAGATGATCTCGAAGGTCTTGTGTATGCTTCTGAAATTAAAAGAGATCAAACTGATGAGACAAATCTAACTCAATTTAAAGTTGGTGACGCACTTGAAGCTTCTGTTGTAAGTATTGATGATCGTGAAAGAAAAATAGGTCTTTCACTTAAAAAATTAAAAGAGTCGGAAGAACGTAAAGACTACCAAGCTTTCCTTGAGAAGCAGGGAAGTGGCGACGTAAGTCTGCAAGATAGTTTAGGCGAAAAAGAATTAGAGAAGCTTAAAAAGGTTGTAACTAATAAATCTACAAGAGATGAAGAAACTAAGTAGCTAAAATCTTAGTATACCATTCATGAATCAGCCTAATTTTATTACAGATCATAAATCTAAAGTATTTCCTATTATTGGAATCATTCTCATCATTTTTTTCATTTTTATTGCTGTTCTTTCCTTTGCGCGTATTTATCTTGGGAAGCCATTGGTTGAAGAGTCAGGAAATGTTGGCATTGTAGAACTCAATGGAGTTATTCTCGATTCAAAAGAAATTATTGAACAGCTTGAAGATTTCCGAAAAGATAATGATATTAAGGCAATCATTGTTAGAGTTGATTCTCCCGGTGGTTCAGTTGGTCCATCGCAAGAAATTTACGAAGAAATTCAGCGAGTAAAAAAAACAAAAAAAGTCATCGCATCGCTCGGTAATATCGCTGCTTCAGGTGGATATTATGCCATTGCAGCTGCTGATCGTATTGTCGCTAACCCAAGTACCATCACGGGAAGCATTGGTGTCATTGCAGAATTTATGAATGTCAAAAATCTTGTTGAGTGGGCGAAGTTAAAGCCTATAACACTTAAAAGTGGCAAGTATAAAGATATGGGTTCGGGATTTCGTGATATGACAGAAGAAGAAAAAGCATTAATGACAGGATTACTGAAAGATATTCACAATCAATTCATTGAAGCTGTCTCTTCAGGGCGTGGGCTTGATAAAACTAAAGTTGCTTCTATTGCTGACGGGCGAGTATTTACGGGGAGAGAAGCCAAAGAACGTGGTCTTGTTGATGAACTTGGTGGGCTTGAATTCTCAAAAGATGTTGCACAAAAACTAGCTGGTATCAAAGAAGAAGTTAAAGCTATGTACCCAAAAAAACCTGGCATGCAATTTTTAAATATGCTTTTAGACGAAAAAGCAGAAGGAAAACTTCAGAATTTTTTGCAATCTTCCTCATGGGCAAAATATAAATTACTGCTTTCTCCAGTTTTGAGTTCTCTTTTTGTTTCTGAAAGGACGCTCGATATTAAATGAAAAATCTATGGGCTCCTTGGAGAATGGAGTATATCTCAGATAAATCAAAAGAAAAATCTACGCATTGTTTTTTATGTGATTTAAAAGATGAAAAAGTTTCTTCCAAAAATTTGCTTCTCTATAAAAATGAGCAAGCATGCATTGTCATGAATAAGTATCCCTATTCAAATGGGCATTTGCTCGTTGCTCCACGTGCACATGTACATGGATTTGATGAATTGAATAATACTCTTGCGCAAAATATTATGAATCTCGTGAGTTTGTCGACAACCCATCTTCGTAAAGCCTTGAATGCAGAAGGATTTAATGTAGGAGCAAATATCGGAAAATGTGCGGGTGCAGGTGAAGAGCATCTTCATATTCATGTCCTTCCCCGCTGGAATGGTGATACCAATTTTATGCCACTTCTCTCAGAAGCTCGAGTGATATCACAACATCTTGAGGAAACATACGAAAAATTATTGCCTCTCTTTAGTTTATAGAAACTATGCGTTTGTATAAAAAACTTTTTCTCATCATCATTCTCTTTATACTCATTGTTACTATGGGTGAATTTATTTCATCGAATAACGTTGAGATGCCCATCAAGTTTTTTAACTATTCCACTAATCCATTGCCCTTGTACTTAATTATTTTCCTTTCTTTTGTTATTGGCTTATTGATTATCATTATTTTTATGTTTTTAGGCATTACCCGCCAAGAATTCAAAATTATCCGCCAATCAAGAACTATTCGTAAGCTTCAGGAAAAACTTCACAAGCAGGAAAAAGACGAAAAGATTATTCAATAGAATATTATAACACATCTAAATTATTAGGTAATAATAAGATCTGATTCTGTATTTAGATAATTTTGATGCAAAATAAAATTATTTGTGGTATAATATGATTAGGACATGAATTGTAGATGGATGTTTACCTTATAAATTGGTTATTAGAAATACATGAGGAGGAGATATGAAATTTAAGTTCAAGACTCATCAGAAATCTGGTTGTCCATATTATATTTCGAGTATAGTATTAATCACGATAGCTCTATTCTTCATCCTCTTCTCTTTAGGGATACCGTTTTGTGGAGGAGGAGATGAAGATGGATCAGTGGAGAATAAAATTATAGAGAATCCATCAGAGGAGTCAGAACAAGCAAACCAGGTTATCTATGAAAACCCAACGTCTGACAGCGATCATGATGGAGTAGCTGATAGTGAAGACAACGCCCCAACGGTGGTCAATAGTGATCAAACAGATTCAGATAAAGATGGAGTAGGAGATGCAACAGATACCGATGATGACAATGATGGAATAGCGGATACTGATGATGCATGTCCCTATGATTCTCAAGATGGCTGTGATCCGAATGATAAAGATGATGATGGCATAGATAATGATCATGATAACTGTTCATCTATAGCCAATGAAAAGCAAGAAGACTTAGACAAAGATGGCATTGGAGATTCTTGTGATGATGATATTGATGGAGATGGTAAGATAAACGAATCAGATCTCTGTCCATATGATAGTAATCCAAACTGTGGATCAACGAAAGATTCTCCAGCAGCTGAATCAACAACGACCAAACTTTATATAGACTATAAATGTGAGGGGACAGATTCAGTATGCTTTAGAATGTATATCAAAGATGGAGATGCATATGAATATGTAGGACAAATGAATAAGAATCTTTCACTATCGCTTATCTCCGGAAGTATTCTTGATCAGCAGTATGTTATGGATGTCCACATTTTCGATGACATCATCACGCGTACTGATATTGCTACGAATGATATTCATACCCGAGATGATTTAGAAGCAAAGATACAAGAGATTATTACGAGAACTGATGATCATATAATCACGCGAGATGATCTTATAGTCGGAGTAAATCCTGATGAATTTACCAATAAATACTCATTCAGTGAATTGAATGAAAGTATCGTAAATTATACCTTTAGTACAATGTCTACGAATAGTACGATGAAGGTAAGTTATGTCTTAGCATTACAATCAATGCTTCAATGTATGAAGAGGAAGGTACAAGATAAGAGTGCCCAAGATGATGATTGGGCTATGTATTATAATACCACAGATGTTCCTGATATCTATGGTATGAGTATTCCAACGCTCACTGATCAATTTGAGACAGTCTGTGCAACGACACAAACGAATAGCGGAGGAGATTTAGATCCACTGATCTTTCATAAAGCAAAGCTTATCAATCAAGATACGAAAACCTACACGTGTACGTTTCCTTTAGAGCTTGAGAATCCACAGGCTCGGATATTTGGTGCTGCTATTGTATTGAGAGGAAAAGTTGGCTCTCGCTTTGAAGATGTCAAAATTATGTTGGGACAGATTGTGAATCCATTTAGTCCTGATAGTCCAGACGCTATTTCCTTATATAACCTCATGAAAGATAAAGAGCAAATTATCCTGACAAAGACTAAGCTTAATTATTATAGTGATGAATATTCTAATTTAAGTATCTTTGAACCTAATGAGTTTATATTACCTTTTGATAGAGATGAAGATAAAACATTAGATAGATTGAATACAGAATTACTCATACCAGATCCTAGCTGTTGGTAATAGGATTATTGAAGTTTATTAGGTATATTCTTCTTAATATCTACGGTATTTTTTACATTAATTATTTTATTAATAGGCTGAGCAGCATCTTGAAGTTCTAAGACCTCAGCATAATCATATACATCTAATGCATTAAATGTTTCTATAATCAATCGAGATCCATTCCCATTAACATCTGTTTTTTTGGCATAGAATGCTTTGGTTATTGCTTTAGGATATTCATAGTAATGGTCATTAGGATTCACATCATAATCAGCATCTTCGACATAAATAAACACGGGCTCAGGAAAAAAATCTCCACTTTGTGGTTTTGGGGGATTACCAATCCATTCAGGAAGTATTGCTTTAGCTTTCTCAATTTCTGCGGGATCATCATCATCTAATGTGTAAATTCCATTATCAATAAAATAGTCTAAATAATGTATATTAACTACCGAATATCTGCCTATGTCATTACTATTTTGGATGTTATCGTAGCTTAATGGCAAACTTGCGTTTTTAATATATTTATTTCCATAGGTATCAGTCGTAATTAAATATTCATTAATCCCATCAGGATATCCAGGAGTATACGTACGAATCAACGTACTACTTCCAGAAGGATAATACTCTAAGTATGAATTGGCACTAGTACGATCCAGCTTAGCATTAGGTTGGCAGGAAAATTTGTCGGCAGAAAGAAGAAATAAAGAAATAAGGATGAACGAACATAAAGTAAATAGTCTTTGCATAGCACCTCCCATATTTAAATTAATATAACGACTTATATCCTGTTTTAGGGAAAATTGTCAAATTTGGGTTTTGTACGGTGGTGTAAGGATAATTGTTTGAAAAATTATAGAAATGTTTTAAAATTTGAATACGTGTTTAGGAAGTTAAACAATAAATAATCTGGTATTCTATAATCTATTGAAATTATTAAGCTAGAAAAATTGGCATGCATTTTGCTTATCTCGTTTAATAGTAGTTTATGATAACATCAACTCTCAATAAACAGAACTTCATTAATTGGATTTGTGATCGTCTTTGGACAAAGTTCGATTCACAAGAGCAGTTCTTTCATTTGCAACTCGATATCACTAATGCATGTAATCTTATCTGCGATCACTGTTATTGTCCGCATCATAGAAATGATGGATCCTTGAATTATGGAGAATGGTGTCAGGTTCTTGATAAATATGAAGCCTTGCTCAACACATTACATATGAAAGCTCATGTGACGTTATGCGGAGGTGAACCTCCCCTTGCTCCATTTATACTTCCTTTAATTGAAAATATTCGTAAGCGTTTTCCAGACTCACTATTATCTATTCAAAGCAATGGGACACGTATTACTGAAGAGCTTACCCAAAAATGTAAAGAATTTAATGTTTCCTTTCAGATAAGTATAGATGGACCAGATGGAGAACGAAATGATCAGATTCGAGGAATCGGAAGCTTTGAAAAAGCAATGGCAGGATGTGGTGTATTGAAAGACAAGAGCATTCCTTTTATTCATCAAGCAGTTTTGAGTAAGCGGACTGCTCCATGGATAGATGATTTCTTTGCCCTTACTAGAAAAACAGGAGCTCGGTCAATGAACTTTGCTCGACTTGTTATTGAAGGGCATGCTCAAGAATTTCAATTGAATAATAAGGATGCACCTCTTCTTGGAGAAGAACTGAAAACAGCATATAAACGTATTTTAGATGTATCGAGGAGAAGTGGGATAGCTACCTCAACAAATGGCCCACTCTGGTGTCTCATTGAAAACGGCTTAGGTGCTCCGAACAACGTCGGATTCAATGGCCTCGTTATTGGTTATCAAGGCAAGATTAAAGTAACAAGTCGTACGCCTATGGTTTTAGGAAATATATTAGAAGATAGTTTAGAAGACGTTATTTTCAATCATCCCATCATGAAGCGTTTAAGAAAAGGAGCATTTGACATTTGTAGTGAATGTTCCTACTTTACACAATGTAGAGGAGATCGAAACGCAAGCTTTGCAACATATGGTCACTTTTTTGGATGGGACCCTGGTTGTTGGCTCAAAAGATAAATAGCTAGTTGAAAAACTTACTAATTACATTCGTCATTTAAAGAGAGGGAATTTTTATGAAAAAAAGAATAATCTTAGGAATTCTAAGCGTGGTGAGAATGATACCTGTTCGAGCAGTTTCATTAAGAGCACAGATAGTAGAAGCTCATATTGTTAGTAGAGAGACGCACATGTTGAGTGAATTATCAGTTTGGTAAAATGAAAAGAATTAATTCATAAAATATTAATTAGGGAGTAATTGTGTTACACCTCAATAATCCAAAGGTTCAAGAGATTTGGCAGACGACTCGAATTGTACGTTTGACCCATGGTTTCAATGTTGGGATATTCCAATACATCTATAAACTTTTTCTCTTCGATTATTTCGGTGGAAAAAGTTTTGCGCTAAGTTTAGTTTTATTTATTATGATTATCGATAAGATTCTTAATTTATTAACAGAAGTGCCCACAGGTATTGTGGCGGATCATATTGGAAGAAAAAAAACTATTATCACTAGCTTTGTCTTTATTGGTCTTTCCTCATTTTTGATTCTTTGGATTTATTTTGTTTCGAATATGTATTTTGCTGGAAGTCTTATTGTGTCAGCTTCGATTTGTTCTGCAATCAGCTATACTCTCTATAATGGTTCGTTTAATGCATGGATTGTTGATACAGTTCGAGAGCAAAATATTCAAGAAGGACATGGACCCATTCTTACTCGATCATATGGCCATATGATTATAGCTAAACTTGTTGGAGCTATAATGGGTATAGGGTTATATCTGAGCGGTTATCCATACTTTATTTTTGCAATAGGATGTATCCTATCACTTCTCTGTGCTCTTTATTGTGCAGTTACGATGGAAGAAACGAAATCCATTCCTTTTTATCAGGGGAAATTATTAGTACGAGAGTCCTTTAAACGTATGCGAAATATTTTAGTCAATGGTTTTAAAATTAGCACCAAAGTGCCTCCTGTTTTTTTTAGTATTATTCTCTACGGGAGTGTTATGATGCTCATCTACATTGCGATGTTTCTGTGGCCTATTACGCTGAAGAGTAATTTTGGGGTAACGAAGATGACCTTTTATTGGTTCTTAATAATAGTTCTTAATTTTGTGACTTCATTTATTGGCGCTAAGGGATTAGAAAAATATCAGATTTTGTATATCGAAAAAACAAAAAAAAGAATGCCTAATGAAAAATTATGGAATTTGTTTGTTATTATTTCATTAATAACAGGAGTGTCTCTTTTTATTTTAGGTTTCAGTAATCTCAAAGGTCCCCTCAACCTTGCATTATTTATTGCGGTTGTTGCAATTTTTAATATTGGCTATGGCTTTCTTATGCCAGCCTTTAATACCTTTATTAACTATTACATACCCTTAGAAAATTCCAAAGAGCGTTCTACTATCCTTTCATTTTCCGCGATGTTCTTGAATTTACTATTAATAATTTTCCTCTTTCCCTCAAATAAACCACAAGATACCGTATCCGCCGCTGGTTGGATGCTTCCCTCTGGAGTCGTTATTGTAGTAGCTATAATAATGCATATTTTAATGATGAGATACTTTAGAAAAAAAGTTGCAATTGAAGAACCTGACAAAATTTTGGAAGGAGAATCAATTTCATACAAAATTTAATAGTGAGGAGTGGTGATTCAACGAATTATTTTTTTCTTTAATAAATCAATTCGCAACAAACTCATGGTTGCTCTGCCAATACCTGTAGCATGTATCCTTATTTTTATGTTTATCCTTTCTATCGTTACTCTTAGGAAACAAGTATATGACCAAGCCATTGATGAAGGGATAAAAAAACTTTCGCTATTGACCTATCAAAAGGAAAGACTCGACGATCCTTATTTTACCGAAGATATACTTTATTTTGGATTATATGGAGAAAACAACAAGCTATCCTTTCAACGAGTATTTAGGAAAGGAAATCTCTGCTCTTTGCCGAACAATGGATTACTACTAAGAGATGATGATGACATTAAAGCGCGCAAAATGAGTTCTTTACGAGGTTCCTATATTGAATTAACGAAGACAAAAGGTGCTGAAAAGTTTGTTATGGCTATTTCGGTCGCTCCTGTAAAAAAATTACTCTTAGTTCAAACGATTATTCTTCTAGGTATTGCTCTCATCACAGTATTTGCTACTATTGTTATAATTGCTTCTCTTGTCTATCTGTTGAGTAATCCGCTTCTGAAGTTGGCTCAACAAATAGAAGAACATGCAAAAGGAAAAGATAGTTTAGGATCTCTAAGTTTTACTGATAGAAAAGATGAAGTGGGATATTTAGCACAACGATTTAATCATCTTATACAGACAATCAAAGAGCAATCGAAACTTGCCTCAATAGGGCAGATGACGACAGAGATAGCGCATGATATACGAAGGCCATTTAATAACATAAAGCAGTTTCTTGCGCTATTACCGAAGCGAGCACATGATGAAACATTCATTGAGGAGAATAAACGAGAGATCGAGAAGGCCCGAGAGAAGGTGGAAACACTGATCAAGGATCTCATGGAATTTTCGAGAGGTAATCAGATTAATAAGATACCTCTACGACTTCATGAGTTTCTTCAATCTGTCTTTCAAGATGTTGAACAGCATTTGAGAGGGCAGAGCGCAAAAATATTTTGTACGTGTACATCGTCAATAGATGCATCTTTACACATTGATGCGATAAAGTTACAACGAGCCTTAATGAATATTATTGTGAATGCGATTGACGTGCTCGGCGAAATTTCAAATTCAGATGAGAAGAAGATAGTAGAAATAAAAGTAACTCAAGTACACATACCAAAGGATAATGAAAATACTGATTTTGGTATATCTATTGAGATAACAAATAATGGGCCAAAGATAGATAATGAATTTGCCAAGGAAATTTTTGAGCCCTTTAAAACTCGAGGAAAGAAAGAAGGAACTGGATTAGGGCTTGCGATAGCAAAGAATATAGTATTTGCACACGAGGGAACCCTCATTCTTAAAAATAATGAAGAAGGAGAGGTAATATTTCAGGTAATACTGCCCGTTAGTGATGCGGCATTTGAGGAAAAACCATTGGAGATCACCTTAGCCAATAGACATTATACTATTAATCACCTCGTACCTCATTCTGAAAATATCAAACCTGAATATACGAGAGCACGCAAGAGCGAGAGAGTCTTGATAATAGATGATGAGCCAATTTTTTGTGAATCAGTAAAATATCTCATTGAAGATGATAGGGAATTATCATCACTCGAGACTATTGTAGCTTCTGATGGGGAAGAAGTTCTTGATCTTATTGAACAACATGGAATTAGCTATGTAATTAGTGATTATAGATTAGGTAATCATAAATTAAATGGCATAGAAATATTAGAAAAAATCAAAACACATAAGAAAGATATTCGAGTTCTGTTAATGAGTAATTTCAGAACATCAGAAGAAAGCATAGAAGCACTTGAAAAAGGTGCAATTGATTTTGTCATGAAACCAGTAAGTAGAGGCGATATACGGGGGTTAGTAGGAAGGAGTTCGTATGTTGCGTGTACTGATCGTTGATGATGAAAGTATTATTCATGAGACTCTCAAGAGTTATTTAGGCATTACCTGTACGTTATTTCATGCACGAAGTAAGATGGTAACCCTTGAGATTTTGGGAAATGAAAAGATTGATCTTGTATTTTTAGATATTAATTTAGAGCAGAAACACAGTGGGATTGAAATTCTCAAGGCAATTAAAGAAAAAGGATATCAGTCATCAGTTGTAATGCTCACTCAATCGGCAGATACAAAGCTTATACGAGAGTCTCTCCTCATTGGCGCAATTGATTATTTACGAAAACCTATTGATCGAGATGAGCTCACCTTTTTTCTTACCAAAATTAAGATACGAAAATCATTAGAAGATGAGAACAATCACTTGAGAAATAAGCTGAGCGAGGTAACACAGAAGACTGAGATTATTGGAACCAACTATGCAATACAAGAGATACTTACTAAAGTAGAACGATTAAAAGGACATAATTCTCATATCTTAATTCTTGGTGAGAGTGGAACGGGAAAAGAATTAATTGCACGAAGACTCAACGAACAAGAAAAAGATTTAAGTCGTCCCTTTATAGCAATCAACTGTGCGGCGTTACCCAAGAGTCTTATTGAGTCTATACTTTTTGGATATGAGACAGGTGCATATACGGATGCAAAGGAGGGAAGAGCTGGAAAGTTTGAACTTGCAGACGGCGGAGATATTTTTTTGGATGAGATAACATGTTTGGACATAGAATTACAGAGTAAACTCTTACGAATCTTACAGGAAAAAGAAGTAGAAAGAATTGGCTCACAGAAATGTCGTAAAGTTGATTTTCGAGTAATCGCTGCAACAAACGAAAATCCAGAAAAGTTAATTGCGGAAGGAAAATTGAGAGAAGACCTCTATTATCGACTCAATACTATTGAATTCACGCTTCCGGCTCTCCGAGATCGAATGGAAGATCTTGAAGCACTTATTACTTATTTTATGAGTGACACTAAGAAATTAGTAAGCCAAGAGGTTATGGAGATCTTTCGATGTTATGATTGGCCAGGTAATATCCGAGAACTCAAACAGGTTATTGAAAGCGCAAAGATCTTTAGTCAGACAGATGAGATTAGGCTTCTCGATATCCCACCAAAAATTTTCAAACACGAAAGCGTCGATCAAAGTCTAGGATCACAAGTTCGAAAGTATGAGTTAGAACTTATTCAGCGTACGATGAAGACCGTGAAAAGTATGCGAGAGGCAGCACGAATTCTTGGTGTTTCTCCGGCGACGATTTGTAATAAGATGAAAGAAATTGACAAGATTGTTTAATTGCTTGAACGGCTTTTCACTATTTTTTATAAAAATGATTCTTCCTCAAATGCTCTTCTTATATAATCTCTAGATACTACGGGAGTAACAGACTTTCCTATAATCTTGGCACGTGTTTTGCTTATATACATATTTCATCTGGGGTAAACATATATAAGGAGGATTTTGTATGAAGCGAGCATTTATCACGGAACATGGGCCATTGGTACGAAGGCTATCAGAGTTACGAAAGCTC
>JAHFAK010000136.1 GCA_023250585.1 Deltaproteobacteria bacterium | reverse complement strand
AATACATAGCCCTCAATCATTTGTTGCACGAACATTCAATTCATAATTACGAAAGTGTTTTTTCGCTTCTTGGAACAGGACAAGATATTTTTACTGCTTCTGAAGCTGAATTAAGGGCGCATAATTGTCCTGCTTCATTAATAACTGCTATAAAAAATCTGCGTTCATTTAAAGAATATGAAGCTGAATTAAAAATATTGGAAGAACAAAGGGTGAAAATTTTTACATTTTATGACGATGGATATCCATTACTTTTAAAAGAAATACCCAGCCCACCCGTGCTTTTGTATTGTGCAGGTGAATTGAAACCTGATTTTAAAGCCATAGCAATTGTCGGAGCACGTGAATATACCGATTATGGCAGAGAAATTACCACGTATCTTGCAGGTAAACTTGCAGGACTTGGAATTGCTATAGTATCCGGCTTAGCTCGCGGTATTGATTTTTATGCACACACGGGTGCATGCGAAGCAGGTGGATACACCATTGGAGTCAGTGGTTGTGGAATTGATGATGTCTATCCAAAACAAAATCGAGATTTGTATGAAAAAATACTCGCTCATAAAGGATGTATTATAACTGAATTTCCGCCAAAAACTGAGGTACGGCCATATAATTTTCCTCGTCGAAATAGGATAATTAGTGGGCTCTCATTAGGGGTTTTAGTGACCGAGGCACGTATTAAAAGTGGGTCGCTCATTACTACTCGATTTGCAATTGAACAGAATCGAGAAGTTTTCGCCGTTCCTGGAAGTATATTTAATGAAATGTCACAAGGCCCCAATGATCTTATTAAAAGAGGCGCAAAAATTATTTCAGATTATAATGATATTCTCGAGGAGCTTTTTCCACAGCTTATTGATACTACGAAAAAAACTAAGGCTTGTGAAGCAACAAAACAGAAAATTCATGTTGAACTTGGCAAAGATGAACAATCTGTGATATCATATTTGGATTATACTAATCCAAAGCATTTAGATGACCTCATTTTTGAGGTAGATATGAATGTTGGAGAGCTTACGCAGATTTTAATTAGTTTGGAAATGAAAAAGGTAATTAAAGAATTACCGGGTAACTATTATCTAAGGAACACAGTATGAATAAATCGCTGGTGATCGTGGAGTCTCCGACAAAGGCAAAAACACTTAAAAAATATCTTGGGAAAGCTTTTATTGTTATGGCTTCTGGTGGGCATATTAAAGATCTCCCACCGAAAAAACTTGGCGTAGATATTAACAATGATTTTAGTGTTGAGTATGAAATTGTTAAAGGCAAAAAAAAGATTGTCGACGATATTAAAAAGAGTGCAAAAGAAGCAGATAAAATTTTCCTAGCGCCCGATCCAGATCGTGAAGGAGAAGCAATTGCATGGCATATAGCTGAATCGATCGGCAAAAAGAATACCAATATCTTTCGCGTTTTATTTTCTGAAATTACTAAAAAACGTATTTTGGAAGCAATTGAAAATCCAACCAAACTCAATAAAAATAAATATGAGGCTCAAGTTACCCGACGTGTGCTTGATCGTTTGGTTGGTTACAAAATTAGTCCTTTATTATGGAAGAAAGTAAGCCGTGGCCTTTCCGCAGGCCGTGTGCAGTCAGTAGCTCTTAAAATTATCGTTGATCGTGAACGTGAGCGGCAGGCATTTAAACAGGAAGAATATTGGACTATTGATGCACGTTTTCAAACGCGTGCACAAGAAGAATTTATCGCGAGTCTTTTTAAAATCAATCAAGATAAAATCCAAATTACCAATGAAGATCAGGCAAAATCACTCGTAGAGGATATTGAAAAACAACTTTATAGCGTTACTGAAATTACCAAAAAAGAACGTAAACGCAATCCTCAGCCGCCGTATATTACAAGTACACTTCAACAAGATGCTTCCCGCAAACATGGCTTTGGTGCGGAACGAACTATGCGAATAGCACAGCAGTTGTATGAAGGTATCGAAATTGGAGATGATGGGATGGTTGGTCTCATTACCTATATGAGAACCGATTCGGTTCGTACTGCAAATGAAGCGCTCCAAGAAATTCGTGAGCTCATTGATAAAAAATATGGTAGAGAATATTTGCCTGATGGAGCAACTATTTATAAAACAAAGAAAAGCGCCCAGGATGCTCACGAAGCAATTCGTCCAACAACGTTTGAATATTCACCTGAACAGATTAAACCGTATTTACAGCCTGACCAATATAAAATTTATAAACTCATTTGGAATAGATTTATGGCTTCACAAATGAAGCCAATGGTTCTTGATCAGACAATTATTGATATACATGGCGGAAAATATTTTTTCAAAGCTACAGGATCAATTGTAAAATTTAATGGATATTTTATTCTGTATGAAAAAGAAGGAAAAGAAAATCTTCTCGAAAATTTACTTCCTGAGGTTTCAAAAGGAGAGCAATTAAAGCTTCTCGAGCTCAAAAAAGATCAACATTTTACCGAGCCTCCGCCACGATTTAGTGAAAGTACACTCATTAAAGAACTTGAACAAGACGGCATTGGTCGACCATCAACCTATGCGACGATTGTATCTACTATAAAAAAACGTGAGTACGTTGAAGTAGAAGAAAAAAAATTAAAACCCACAACGTTGGGTTTTGTCGTCAATGATGTTCTTGTTGAAAGCTTTCCTCATATTATCAACATCGATTTTACTGCTAACTTAGAAAATGAGTTAGATAAAATTGAAGATGGCGAAATAAAATATGTACAAACCCTTGAAAAATTTTACGAACCATTTAGTAAGGCGCTTATTGAAGCTGAATTCCAAATGAAGGATTTCAAAAAAGAGGAAAAGAAAACTGACATTATCTGCGAAAAATGCGGATCGCCAATGATTATTAAATGGGCACGCTTTGGAGAATTTCTTGCGTGTTCTTCATATCCTAAATGTAAGAATAAAAAAGATTTTACTACGGATGAAACGGGAAAAATTGTTATTAAGCAGGATAAAAAAGCCGAAGGACAATGCCCCAACTGTGGATCAGATTTGCTTATCAAAAGAGGTCGCTTTGGAGAATTTATTGCCTGCACTAATTATCCAACCTGTAAATTTACTAAATCCATAAGTCTTGGAATTACCTGTCCTCTTCCTGGTTGCGGTGGTGACATTACAGCAAAAGCAACCAAACGAGGAAAAGTTTTTTATGGCTGTAGTAATTACCCCAAATGCACTTTTGCTTCATGGAATAAACCTCTTAACGAAAAATGTCCTGAATGCGGGGCACAATTTCTTGGAATACGTGAACGAAAAAGTGGAAACGTTATTGTATGCGAAAATAAAGAATGCAGCTATAAACGTGAAGAAAGCACCAAAGAAGAAGGCGAGAACGAGAAACAGGAAACAGGAGCATGAAATCCCCCTCCATTAACATTATCGGTGGGGGCTTGGCAGGTTCAGAAGCGGCATTACAATTAGCTCATCGTGGAATTAATGTTCGACTTTTTGAAATGAAGCCACGGAAGTTTTCTCCAGCTCATAAAATTCCTGGTTGCGCTGAACTCGTTTGTAGCAATACCTTTAAATCTACGCTTCGTGATCGCGCTCATGGCCTTTTAAAAGAAGAATTACAAAAGCTTGGGTCTTATTTAATTAAAATTGCTTATGAAACCCGTGTTCCTGCAGGTGATAGTTTGGCAGTTGACCGCGTACTTTTTTCTGAAAAGGTAACGGAAGAGATTTCAAAAAATCCTCGTATTGAATTTATTCGCGAGGAAGTGAGCACACTCAATGATGAAGATTTTTTTATAATAGCAACAGGCCCACTTACCGGTGAATCACTTTTCAAAAAAATACAACAGCTGATTGGCGACGAAGATTGTTATTTTTTTGATGCTATTTCCCCGATTGTTGCGGCTGATTCTATTGATTATTCACGTTGCTTTTTTGCTAATCGCCGTGATCCGGATGGAAAAGATTACATTAACGCACCAATGGCTCAAGAAGAGTATGATCTATTTATTCATGAACTCACTCACGCAGAAGAAGCTCAGGTAAAAGATTTTGATAGTAAAAAATTATTTTCAGGATGTATGCCTATTGAAGATATGGCAAAGCGTGGACCAAAAACCTTGGCATTTGGGCCTTTACGACCCGTTGGTTTTGAATCATATGGAAAAAGGCCATATGCCATTGTTCAATTACGACGTGAAGATAATGCAGCTAAAATGTATAACCTCGTTGGTTTTCAAACACGATTAAAGATTGGAGAACAAGAAAGAGTCTTTCGCATGATTCCCGGACTCGAAAAGTGCGAATTTTTACGCTATGGCAGCATGCATAGGAATAATTTTATTAATTCTCCAAAAGTTTTACAGTATGATTTTAGTTTAAAAACACAAAGAAATATTTTTTTCGCAGGACAGATTATAGGTGTAGAAGGATATACTGAATCGATTGCGAGTGGATTATTAACTGCTCAGAGTGTTTTAGCTCGAATGGAAGGAAAAACATTTATCTTACCTCATGAAACGACAATGCTTGGTGGTGTATTTAAGTATATTCTTGAGTATACAGGCAAAAATTTTCAACCCATGAATGCAAACTTTGGGTTATTACCTCATTTAGAGAAAAAAATTGGAAAAAGTGATCGATATGCAGCATATGCTGAGCGTGCTTTGAAGAAAATAGATACGACTATGTTAATTCTGTAATTTTTTAAGCTTAGAATAGATTTCGTCGAGTCCCAATTCAGGAATCCATTGTTCGATATAATCTAAATCAAGGTGCGGATAGGCATCTATCATGGATTTAACATTTTGAAGCTGAGTAGGGGTGTAGGTGTTTTTCATAAAAAATAAGGTGGAAATTATCTCATCTTCGATTGTCTCGAATTCCATATCTTCCTCCTCCTTAAAACCATGGATATGAAAATCCACATTTATAATTGTACCTTATTTTTTAGAGGAATGCAATAGCAGGATAATTAAGATTGTACCAGCTCAG
>JAHFAK010000135.1 GCA_023250585.1 Deltaproteobacteria bacterium | reverse complement strand
ACAGAGGATTCATTTCTTCTATAAGCCTAATCTTCCATTTTCGATTCCACTTTTTCAATTGTCTTTCTCTCTTTTGCGTTATTTCTGTCTTGACAAAGGGGACCACCTCAGTTTCATATCTCTCGAGCTACATTATTTCTGGATCCCCGCCTTCGCGGGGATGACATAAGAAAGATATCATAATAAAAACAAGCTTCTTTCTAAAAATCAAGTTAGCGCTTATGGGCTTGCCCGGGGGAATCTATCTAAGAAGCTATTTGATCCACGTCTTCATCAAGAATAAGCCTTGCGCGGGAGCAGTCATACCGGTGTTTTTTCTTTCTTTTGATAGTCAACTCAATGAACAAAGATTATTGCTTATAAATAGCTCTCTATGCTATCATTAGATACTAATGAAAACGATTACAGAGCAATGGTTGGAACGATCAAAATATGATTTAGAAACGGCTAAAGGGATGCTTAGAATAAGAAAATATCTCTATGTTGGTTTTATGTGTCAGCAATCAATTGAAAAATTATTAAAAGGAATTATTTCTTCTCAATCTAAAGAAGTTCCTTATATTCACAATTTAGTTAGATTAGCAGAAATTACCAATTTTTACTCTGAATTAGATAAAACTCAGCAGTTATTTTTACAGAATCTTACCCCATTTTGTATTAAAGCAAGATATGAGGAATACAAAGATTCGTTATATAAAGGGCAGTCACAAAAACCTGTTTCGGCTGCAATTTTGCCCCTTCGGCTGCGACTTCGTCAGATTTCATGAAAAACCCGTCAACGTAGCGTTGAGCTACGCCTCCGGGTTTTTTACTCATCTTCCTTGTCTCGCTCGAAGGATTCAAAATTTCGCTTCGAAACAGGTTTTTGTGACTGCCCTAAATTAATGAATAAGACTAAAGCGACAACATTATTGGTCACAACGGAGAATCTCTATAAATGGCTAAGCAAAAAAATAAAATAGAGGCATTAATTTTAGACTATATTAATGTATTAAAGAAAAAAATAAAATTACAAAGGGTTATACTATTTGGATCCTATGCGCATGGAAAACCAAATAAATACAGCGATATTGATTTAGCTGTTTTCTCGAATGATTTTAAAGATAAAAATGAAATTGAAACTATGCAAATGCTTTTTCAATTAGCATGTACCATTGATTCACGAATAGAACCAGTTGCATTTGAACCAAATGAAATAAAACTATTAAAATATAAACCCTTTTTAAGAGAAGTTTTAAAAAAAGGAAAGGTAGTTTATAAGAATTAATTTTTGAGTTTTATCCACGTCTTCATCAAGAATAAGCCTTGCGCGGGAGCAGTCATACCGGCTTTTGTTCTATCGTGTGATGCAATAATTTTTTTAAAATCAGAAATTTTCGTTTTTCCTGTTCCAACATCGACTAAAGTCCCTACAATATTTCGAACCATATGTTTTAAAAAACCATTTCCTTGAATCGTAATTTTGTAAAATCTGACTTTTCCTAAAAATGGATTTTTTATGCGTGTAATGCGTGCTTTATGAATTTCTCGAATAGGGCTGACACTATCGCAATCACTTGCACGAAATGATGAGAAGTCATGTTTTCCAACAATCAGAGAAAGGCATTTTTGCATTGGCTCAAGTTCTAGATCAGCAAAGAGATTCCATGAGTATTTATTCATTACGTGATTTTTTTTGTCAGTTACAATGAAATACGCATATTCTTTTTTATATGCCATTTTTTGTACCTGAAATGAAAGGGGCATATCATGAGCTTCTTGAATACGGATATTATGAGGGAGCAATTGATTTAATCCATGCGAGAATGCGCGAATCGGAAGTGTCGTTTGAGTTTTGAACGTTATCACATGATCGAGGGCATGAACTCCAGCATCGGTGCGACTAGCACTCGCAATGCGAATTTTTTCTTTCGTAAGTGTTGCGAGCGCTTCTTCAATTACTCCTTGAATAGTCGGCGCATTTTTTTGAATTTGGAAACCATGATAGTTAGTACCGTGGTATTCTAAGCGAAGAAGGATGTTTCGTTGAGACGGCATGATGTATCTTTAACAAGTTCTTGATTACGATTACAATGAATATTAATTTATCAAATACATGAAAAATAAACAAAATAAAATTATACTATATAAAGACAATGATAAAAAAATCCGTCTTGATGTAAAACTTCAAGGTGAAACTGTTTGGTTATCTTTAAATCAAATAGCATATTTATATAACACTCATAAGTCTGGTATCTCTCGACATATCAAGAATATCTATCAAAGCGGAGAATTATCTAAAAAATCAACTGTTGCAAAAATTGCAACAGTTCAAAAAGAAGGAAAAAGAAAAATTCAAAGAACTATTGAATATTACGATCTTGATGCAATTATTTCTGTAGGTTACCGAGTAAATTCTAAAAAAGCTACGGAGTTTAGAATCTGGGCAACAAAAATATTAAAAGATCATATAATTCAAGGTTATACGCTCAATAATAAACGTCTTATTCAGACTCAAGAAAAGTTTGAAGAGCTAAGAACAGCTATAGCATTTCTCAAAGATAAAACAGAACATACTTTAGTAGAAGGGCAAGAAAAAGAAATATTAGGTTTGCTTGCAAATTATGCAAAGACTCTATCGCTATTAGAACAATACGATAAAAATAAGCTCATCGCTATTAAAAACGGCAAATCAAAATATATATTACACTATGAAGAAGCACAGAAGATTATTGATAGTTTAAAAAGTAATCTGTTAATTAAAGATGAAGCTGAAGATTTATTTGGTAAAGAATATGATGATAAACTGAAAAGCATTATTGCTAATATCTATCAGACTTTTGGAAAGAAGGAGCTTTATAGTTCTCTTGAAGAAAAAGCCGCACATCTTTTGTATTTCATTATTAAGGATCATCCATTTGTAGATGGTAATAAAAGAATTGGTTCATTTTTGTTTATCTACTTTTTAGATAAAAATCACTACCTCTATAAGAACAATGGGGAGAAAAAAATCAATGACAATGCTCTCGTAACCCTTGCGCTCTTAATTGCAATAAGTAATCCAGGGGAGAAGGATAAGCTTATTAAAATTATTACTCACCTATTAAATGAAAGATAATTTATGAAAGTGACTGACGATTTTTGACAGCAATCGGAGGGTTATTTTTTCGTTTTTAGTCATGATAAGAAAAATAATTCTCGTGGCGAAGAATGAACACATTCGATTTCTTTAAATGGTACTTCAAAAAATCGCGATTTTTTGAAGTAGTCAAGCCTAAAATCGTAATTACAGATAACTTTTGATGAGTTCTTCCGCAATTTGAACAGCGTTAAGTGCGGCGCCTTTACGTACATTATCAGCAACAACCCACATATTGAGTCCATGCTCAAGCGAGAAATCTCGTCGTAATCTTCCGACAAATACTGTATCTTTTCCTGTGGCATCTATTTGGGTTGGATATTTTAATTCTTTTGGATCATCAAAAAGTTCAAGCCCTTCTGCCGTTTTAAGAACACTTCTCACTTTTTCAATAGGGCAGGGTTTCTCGGTTTCTACATTGACGCTTTCAGCATGGGAATAAAAAACCGGAACACGCACCGCTGTGCAGGTTATCTTAAAAGAAGTGTTCATTATTTTATTTGTTTCATAGATGACTTTTAATTCTTCGAGTGTGTAATTTTCCTGGCTGAATGAATCAATGTGAGGAATGCAGTTAAAAGCAATGCGTTTTGGAAAAACTTTTTGGGCAACATTTTTTTGTGAAAACATGTTGATTGATTGCGTACTGAGCTCATCCATTGCTTTAAGTCCTGCACCCGAAGTTGATTGATATGTAGACACAACAATGCGCTTTATCGTGAAATGATCATGAATTGGTTTCAGTGCAACAACAAGCTGAATTGTTGAGCAGTTTGGATTCGCAATAATTTTTTTCTGAGTATAACTCGCAAGAGCATGTCTATTTACTTCAGGGACAATTAAAGGAATATCATTTTCCATACGAAATGCACTGGAATTATCAATTACTATTGCTCCTGCATGAGCTGCCTTGGGAGCAAATTCCAGGCTTCGATCCTTACCCGCGGAAAAAATTGCAATGTCGATAGTGGTGAATGAATTATCTGCCAAAATATCAACAGGAATATCTTTGCCCCTAAATGTAAATGATTTGCCGATTGAGCGATCAGAGGCAAGTAGCTTCAAAGTATTTACGGGAAAATTGCGCTCCTCAAGAATTTTAATGAGCTCACCGCCAACTACGCCTGTAGCACCGACTATAGCAATATTATAAAGATTCTTTTTCATTAACTCTTCTATAGCGAAAGATACGTCAGAGTGCAAGAAGTTTCAGTGATAGTAAGTTGCATTCAAACGCTAACTGCGTTGGCTTCGTCGTCGGCTCCTCAACGTACTAATTACGTACGTTTGCGTCGCCTTCTCCTTGCCGTCTTGTTATCATTTTGAATGCAACTTACTATCACAGCATGAGGAGGGAGATGCATGTTTTCTTTTTGTATTTTCTATCGACGTCGCTTCCATAATACTATTAAGAACAGACAGCGCGCTCGATATAAAATAAAAAAGAAAACATGCATTTCCCTCCTCAATACATAACAACTTCGAATTTTATGTGTTTGACTTTCAGATCTATTCTTTTTAACCTCTATGTCCATATTAATGGACGGAGTAGAAACACGTGAAACCACATAAGTTTTTTCGAAAAGAAATAAAAGAACCTGATGAATTTTTTACCATTACGGGCCGAGTTATTAGTTTCATTAAAAAAGAACAAAAGATAGTGAGCTGGATAGGCACTATTCTTGTTGCGCTGCTTGCATTGAGTATTTTTTGGCCACGCTATCAAGCGTCTAAGGCAGAAGACGCTGCAATTGCTTTCTATTATACAGCAAAATTATTTGATGCAGAAATTGTAGAAAAAAAAGAAGAAACAACACCGGTGACCGAAGAAAAGACGCCACATCCCGAAACGTTCTCTTCAGCAAAAGAAAAATATACGTCGATTCTT
>JAHFAK010000134.1 GCA_023250585.1 Deltaproteobacteria bacterium | reverse complement strand
TCACTGCGGCGTACAAACTCGTACGCCTCATTCCTCGACTTCGTCGTGCCTTGGTCTGCTCGTTCTTGCGTCGTGTATCCACTATTGCTTATGTTGTAATGAATAGATCCCCCATTATTATTCAGAGAAAGATGGTTAAAGAGGTTATGAAGGCTATGCTTCAATTCAATACTTTGCTTTTTTTTGTCTTCATACAGCGAATGTGAAAGCCAATCAGTTAGAGGCAAAGCAGGTGTTAACGTAACCGAGATATTTTTTCGGTACACGAGTATTTTGATGTACTTCCTCAATTTGTTTATCCAAGAATTTTCAGGAGGCAAACGGTCGATAATAGTATCTTCATTATTTTTTTGTGTTTTTGTAATATGTACGTCAACACCAATAAATACAATATCCCAGTGCAGTTTTTTACTAATAAAAAGTATATCATCAAGCGTATCTCTTCTTTGTTTTTTATCTGGGAGTGAGTAAATCAGCGAATTTTCTGTAGAAAAAAGTGTATTGAGATTTGGTAATAATTTTTTTGTGAAAGACGTCTCTTTTTTTGATGTTGCGAAAATTTCAAAAAAACGTGTCAGGGATAATGTCAAAAAGAACAATGGATTATTAATCCACACTGGTTGGGAAAGATTGTATTTTTGTGCCACAGCTAATGTAATAAGAAAGTCAAAAAGTGACGTATTTCGCGAAACAAACACGACTAAGGAAGTTGAAATATTGGTAGGTATATTTTGTTCACCACTTATTTTAAGCTTTTTTTGAATACGTGCTATGATTTTTTTTGTAATGAAATTAAGATGTGCCATAAGATCGATGTCTACGGCTTTTTTATAATCCCAAAAAAGATATAAAGAAATGAAAGAAGTGAAAAGCTAAAGAGGAGGGCATAAATATATGCTTTATCGAGTGTTAAATTTTTTATTCCTTTTTCTGCTTCATTCTTTAAATGTTCGTTGGGAGTTGATTGTAGAACTTGGGTATACAGAAGCTTTGCCTCCTGGTAATTGCCACGATTAAATGATGTATGTGCCGCTCCAAGGAGCTCTTTAGGATTTTCCATATTGACACTCTAAGAAATCTAAGACAGAAAATCAAATGGGAATCTCTAAAAACTATCCATCTACTTCGTTGTCCACACATTCGCAATCCTCACGTATTGGCATATACGCTCCGGTTGCTCATGTGTGTACGCCTCGTATCTGGATACTTTTTAGAAGTTCTCAAAAAAACATAGTTATTAGAGGTACCCACATATGAATGAAAAAAGGATTATACAATTAGCAAAAGAAGTGGGAATTAATCTTTGCGGAGTAACGGATAAGCTTGATTATCCAGAAGTGAAAGTGGCGATTGATGCATGGGTTGAGAAAGATTTTATCCCTGCTCGGTACGGTAAGTTTAGAGAGAAGAAGAAAAAGTTCGCGAGTATTCAAGAAAAGTATCCGTGGGCGCGGTCTATCATTGCGTGTGCTATTAGCTATAACGAAAATAACGAAGTTGAAGTAGAAGGGCCATACGGAGAAATAGCTAAATATACCGCACGAAATTACTATGCATATTTACGATCACTCATGGAAAAGCTCGTTAAAAAAATTCAAAGCGAAACGAACAGTGTATATCGTTACAATATTTACACCTGCTATAACAATCTTCCCGAAAAGGCTATTGCCGTTGCTGCTGGTATTGTATCGTATGCCAAAAACGGCACGGTTATGGAAAAAGAATTTGGCTCATATACCGTTTTAGGGGAAATTATAACTGATCTTCCCCTGCAAATAGAAAATAAAGATTTAATGAGAAACCTGTGTGGTAATTGCCGCATTTGTATTGAAGCATGTCCAACGGATGCGCTTAATGATGAATACAAAGTAAATATTCCCCGGTGTTATCAATTTATTTCTGAAAATGAAGTTGAAATTATTGAGCCAGAAAAATGGGGTAAAAAGTTTTACGGTTGTACGATTTGTTTGGATGTATGTCCTGTCAATAAGAGATCCCAAGAAGTCGTTACTCATGCTACCGATGGTGTCATTGGGACAAAAATTGGCTTACATAATTTTTTTTCTATGAATGAAAATGACTTCAAAAATTACTTCAAGAATAATCAGGTAAGTATGCGAACTTACAAGGCAATTCTCAAAAACGCCGAACTTTGTAAAAAAGCCTTTTAGAATTTTTTATTTTATCCCTTCCTTTTTTCCCAAAAATATGCTATACTGTATAATAAGTAGAATATTATTTAGTGGAGGGTCATATGAACGAACAACAGAAAATTTATAAATTAGATACACGATCAAAGACAAAAAAGGCTCTGCCGTATGCTTTTATGCTTATTGGCATTAGTGTTTTTGTCGTAATGTTTTCTTTTGGTATTCCTTGGTGCGGTGGGGGAACAGAAACAGAAGAAAAAGCAGCTGTTGCTGAATGTACTACATCGGATACCACTGATAACGATGGTGATGGTATAGTTAATGACTGCGATAAAGATCGTGATGGTGATGGTTTATTAAATAGTAATGATAATTGTCCAGATTTACCAAATGCCGAGCAAAAAGATGACGATAAAAATAATATCGGTGATCATTGCCAAGATGATGATCATGATCGTATTTCTGATGATATTGATAACTGTCTTAATTTAGAAAATAACGACCAAGCAAATTTTGATCACGATACTATGGGAGATTTATGTGACCCTGACGATGATGGTGATGGTGTAAACGATGATCAAGATGCATGTCCGTATGATGCCAACGATTGTAGTAAAAGTGATGGGGGCAGTGCTTCTGATTCAGATGGTGACGGAATAGCTGATAGTCAGGATAATTGCCCGAGTATAAGCAATAATAATCAATCAAACATAGACATTGATACCGGTGATACACAAGGTGACGCATGCGATGACGATATTGATGGGGATGGAATAGGAAACGACAACGATAACTGTACATACGATGCTAATCCAAATCAAGATGATATAGATAATGATGGAGCTGGTGATGCATGTGATGATTATGATGATCGTGAACCAAAAGATTCAGATGGAGATGGAGTATTTGATACCAGCGATAATTGTCCTGATGTCACAAATAGCGAGCAAGAAGATTTTGACGGAGATGGTCTTGGAGATGTATGTGATAATTGTGCTGAAGTAGCTAATTCTGATCAGGCAGACGATGACAATAATGGCATTGGAAATGTCTGTGAGACAGATGACGATGATAACGATGGAACACTCGATACGGAAGATAATTGTCCTCAGATCGCAAATCAAAATCAGCAGGATACTGATGGGGACGGAGTTGGAGATGTCTGTGATAATTGTAAAAATAAGCCTAACTCAGATCAAGCAAATGCTGATGGGGACCAATTGGGAGATGCGTGTGATGAGCAAGATATTGATCAAGATGGTGTCTCTGATAGCAGCGATAATTGTCCTCAAATTCCAAATCCCAATCAGGAAAATAACGATTCAGATACACTCGGAGATGTATGTGATAATTGCGATGTAGTTGCTAACCAAGATCAAGCTGATGCTGACTCTGATAAAGTCGGAGATCTCTGTGACAATTGTAAAGATAATGCAAACCCTACTCAGGAAGATGCTGATAATGATGGAGTAGGGGACGCGTGTCAAGATGACGATAATGATGGTATTTCTGATGCTCGAGATAACTGTTCGCAAAAATTTAACCCTAACCAAACTGATATAGATAAAGACGGTGTAGGTGATACATGCGATAATTGCCCAGGTAAGTCTAATACTGACCAAAAGGATAGTAATGGTAATGGGATAGGTGATGCCTGTGATCCTTTCAATGGAAATGGCACAGATAGTGATGGCGATGGAATAGCAGATGATAAAGATAACTGCCCAGAAACTCCTACTGGAGCTCAAATAAATAATGACAGTGATAGATTTGGAGATGCCTGTGATAATTGTCCGTATACCTATAATCCTGGTCAAAAAGATAGCGATGGAGATGGTATAGGAGATGTATGTGATCCAGTGAGAAATCGATAATTTTTAAGGGAGGAGATATCAATGAGTACAGTTAAAAAAATAATATCACTATCATTTTTCCTTGCAAGCATCGTGATGGGGTATCCAATAATTGCACATGCTGTGGGAGACAAGGTCCCTCTTATAATTGCTTATGAAAGTCTAGAAGCTTTAGTACATGATTATAGCACATCAGGCACTGTAAATACATGGAAAATTGATGAAAGTGATACTGCAAGAAAGACTAATCCGGCAACTGGAGGAATACAGTTCGAAGGATATCTCAGACAAAATGTTAGTCTTTTTAATATATTTTCAAATTCCGGTGGAGATCATGATCATCTCATTAAAAATGCTCTTAATAAACTCCAAGCTCAATGTGTGGGATTGAGTGGAGCAGAAAAAGTGAAAAATACCCAAAATTGTCATTCACTCCTTATTACAGCTCGCGATATTATATCAAATACGAAAGCTAAAATTGATTCTGATCTACTCACTACTGCTAAACAATATCAGAAACGATTTCCTATTTTTGCTCTTCTGGTTACGCATAATAATGAATTTGGGACATTTTGGAGTAGGGTTATCGATTGTATTAACAAATTTTCTGATACGTTGTTGATTCAATAGAATTACTCTTGACAGAATTCATACAAATATAGGACTTTTTCTTGGTGAAATCCTATATTTCTCTTGTACAAAAAATTCTTGCTGAGGGAATCCGAAAACAAAATCGTACCGGTGTTGATACGCTTTCAATTCCCGGAATGCTGTTTGAACACGATATGGCAGTAGGCTTTCCCTTACTTACCACTAAGAGAGTTCCTTTTCGTCTTGTTGCTTCAGAGCTCGAGTTTTTTATTAAGGGTAATACGGACAAAGAGTGGCTCAAAACCAGAGATAATCATATTTGGGATGAATGGTGTTCGCCTGATGTTGTTACCTATAGCCACGATGAAACAGCAAAAAAGAAAATGAAAGCGGAACGTGAGTTGGGTCCTATTTATGGATTTCAGTGGCGTAATTTTGGTGCAGCATATGCTTCGTATAATGAAAGGCCTGCAACTCACGGAATTGATCAATTGAAAA
>JAHFAK010000133.1 GCA_023250585.1 Deltaproteobacteria bacterium | reverse complement strand
TTAATCTTGTAGCGATCCAATCCACCAATCGTCATCTTTATTAAGCCGATCTTCGAGTTCGAATGCAAACTTTTCCAGTGAATCACCTCGCATGTTTTTAATAAGATCAATTTCATGCGAAGAAAGATTAAAACCACGCAAAGCCTTTTCAGGATTAGCGTATAGATTGTTTGCAAAATCCGAGTCGTCGAGCGCTCGTTTGATAACCTGAAGAATTTTTACTTTTGACATAACCTCTTCCTCCTCTTTTGGTTACAATTATAGTCTATCATATTTTAATGAAAAAAGACAGTGATTTTTGACACAAATGCGAACTATATTGTAGATAATTGAAATTAAAGACAATTATTAGGCATTTTTTAGCTCTCAATAATTTCGTAGTCTTCGAGATGAAAATCAGTTCGTGGGCTGACAAGAACTTCTTTTTTATATTTCTGAACCAAATTCTTAACAATATAATTTTCTTTGCTGTTGAGAATATCAGCTATTTCCCAATTAGCTTCTATACGAACCGAAGATATTTCCTTCTGCATGAGGTGCTCTTCTACTTCTTCAATGATGTCATATGCAATGGTAATTTTTGATTTCAGAAATCCTGTTCCTCGGCAATAAAAACAACGATCCGTTAATGTTTGAAGCAGATTTTCACGTGTGCGTTTTCTGGTCAATTGAAGGAGACCAAAGTCAGAAATGGGCAGCGCTGTTGTTCGGGCTTTGTCTTTTTCTAAAGCTTCAACAAATGCTCGATGCACTTTTTTTCGATTTGATTCTTTCATCATATCAATAAAATCAACGACAATAATTCCACCAATGTTACGAAGTCGAAGCTGATACGTGACTTCTTTTACCGCTTCTAAATTTATTTTTACAATTGCATCTTCAAAATTTCCTTTACCGACATGTTTGCCTGAATTTACATCAATTGCCGTAAGCGCTTCTGTTGTATCGATTACAATATAGCCTCCAGATTTAAGCCAGACTTTACGATTCAAAGATTTTTCAATATCGATATCAATTCCAATGCTCTTAAAAATACTTTCATTCTTCATAAAAAGTTCAATTTTAGATTTTACCGAAGGAATAAATTTTTTCGTAAAATTTAAAAGCTCTTTATAGGCATCTTTTGAATCAATAAGAATTGTATCCATCTCACTGGTAGCAAGATCACGAACTGCACGCAAGCTTAAGTCAATTTCTTCATACAGAAGAGCGGGCGGCTTTTTACTATCTTTAATTTTTACTATATTTTTCCATGTTTCATGGAGGTAATTGAGATCAGCTTTCAAATCAGCAGCCTTAAGGTTTTCTGAAACCGTACGGATAATAATTCCCACTTTATTATCTTTTACAAAATCGTTAACCATTGCTTTGAGACGTTCGCGCTCTGCATGGCTTCCTATTTTTTTCGACACACCAACGCGATTCATCGTGGGAACTAAAACCAAATGCCGGCCAGGGATTGAAATATGCGAAGTAACACGAGCGCCTTTATTGGCAATCGGATCTTTAGATACTTGTACTAATACTTCTTGTCCTTCTTTTAAAAGGTCTTCAATCTTGCCTTTTGGGTATCGCTTATCTTTTTCTTTTGGTTTCTCCGCTGACTCATCTGGTGTTTCAATATCAATGTCATCTAGATCTTCATATACATCGCGGATATATAAAAATGCAGTTCTTGAAAGGCCGATATTTACAAATGCTGCTTGCATTGCTGGAAGCACACGTACTACTTTGCCTTTATAAATATTCCCGACAAGTCCTCGTTCACTTTTGCGTTCAATGTACAGTTCAACGAGATCATCATTCTCGATGAGAGCAACTCGAGTTTCATGTTTTTTTGCACTAATAATAAGACTATTCATATATGACATCCTTTGTAGAAACCCAGCCTTTTTTTCCGTCAGTAAGCTCAATTTTAACCCAACCATCATTTTCTTCAAGGAGATTAAATTCAGCTCCTGCATGAAGTTTAAATAGAACTGAATTCGTAATTCCAAAACCTGAACGTATATCAATTTCGTCCGTAATTACAACGCCTTCTTTAATTACGCATTCCTCGTAATATTTAACTGCACTCGTTGAGATAAAGATGAGATTCAAAATAAAAAGTACATAGAAAATCCAGGAAAGATATTCATTATTTATTTTTAAATATCTCAAAAACAGAAAGAGAAAAAATAAAAAATTAATTATAATTGTTATACTAATCAGTGTTTTGAAATTAAAAACATAATACCAAAAAAAGAGCTTTTGTGAAATAGACTCAAAGCTCTGACGGTCAATTGTATCTTTAGTTAACCCACGTACATAGTTGATATTGGCGATAAGTTCAGGATCATAAGGGATAAGCCTTTGCGATTTTTTGTAATAAAAAAGAGCTTTGCCAATTTCACCCAGTCGAACATAGCAATTGCCAATATTATAGTACACATGCCCGTTCGGTATTGTCTGAGCAACTTCTGTATAGACTTTCAGGGCTTCTTCATAATGGCCCGCTTCATACTGTTTATGAGCTGTAAAAAGTAGAGCAGCCTCATCAGCAAAAAGAGGGGAAGAGGAGAAGACTAAAATCAGTGTCATTGCGAGCCTTCGAAGAAGGCAAAGCAATCTCGCATCTTTTACTAAAGATTGCTTCGCTTCGCTCGCAATGACAGTTTCTTTATTTTTCACTATTCACCCGTAAAAAAGTTAATCATTTGTTGCCATATATTTTTTATTCCATGCCTTATAAAAGCAGGATTATTACTGAGTCTCCTTTTTATATAAGGTACACTTGCAAATTTTTTGAGTTCTATTCCTAAGTAATATCGTACGGTATATCCTCGTCGCATTACTTTTTTTTCAATCATATATCCATTTTCCACCCCTTTCAAGAATTGAAACTCAAATCTATCGGGAGAAATATTACGAGGAATAATAATTTCATTAATAATTCGATCTATAATATCAGGGTCGTGTGTAGCAATTTCTACATAGGCTCCCTTATCAAATAATTGTCCTACACGATCGACAAGTCTCTCTTTTGCCTTTTGGCGATCATTGGTTGCAATATCTTCAGGTTCAACGTAAACGCCAATAACAATCCGAACGCGTAATTGATGTCGTGGGATAGGATAATTTTCACTAAAAATTGTGTCTATATCGTGCTCAGTTCTATTAAGTCGTGATTGTAAAACCAATCCAATAGGAACGCCCTTCCGCCAAGAATATCGGACAGCTTCAATTGATGCATCAGTATAATTACTATCTTCCATATCGAGGCTAATTTTTCGTTTACCTTTTTTAGAAGCATATGCACCATACGCATAGAGACGTTCATTGAGAGGTGTCTCGGGTAAAAACGTATGCCTATTCACCGCACAAATTCCTGTCGGTTTTAATGAAATAGATACAACATCTTCCTCTCCATATTCCGCATAAAAATCATCTGCTATTTGTTTATATGTATGTAAAATTGCATCAGCATCTTTGAGAGTATGCGAATCTTCTCCAACAATATCAAACGTAGATTTTCGTCCGAGCGCATGAAATTTTTTAATTGTCTCATAGCCTTCTTCGAGTGAACTACCCGCGAGGTAATTACGGCCAAAGAAGAGTACAATCTTATTCCAAAAAGAAGTATCTTTCATATATGTATTAGCAGTGACAAAAAGATTACATTGAGAGTATACTCTACTATAATGTCCTATTTGAAGTAAAATTATTAACCCAAAAATCAATTTCAAGTATTTCATGGAAACTCCTCTTCTATTACTGTTTACTTTATATACGAAAGCCAAGACTATTAGAAAAAATTTCTTTGATTAACAAGTATTTTTTCTATACGTTAAGCTTCTATGAAAAAGCTCAATCTCATAGTTATCATGGGTGGAAGAAGCGCTGAACATGAAATTTCTCTTCTGTCGGCAAAAAATATTGTTACTGCTCTTGATAAAGAAAAATACGCCATTACTTTGGTTGGTATAGATAAAAACGGGACTTGGCATCTTTTAGATAATGAAGATTATCTTATAAACCCTACAGATCCAAAAACAATAGCACTGAAAGTATTGCCTCAAAAAGCTACAATTTTGCCCTACCCTGAGCGGCCAATGCTCATCGAAAGCGCCATCGGAAAATGTATTATTGAACAGATCGATGCCGTTTTTCCCATTCTGCATGGAACATATGGAGAAGATGGAACAATACAAGGCTATCTCGAACTTGCCGGTATTCCGTATGTTGGAGCTGATGCTTTAGGCTCATCAATTGGTATGGACAAAGTAATGATGAAGCGTTTACTCAAAGAAGCTAAAATTCCTACTCCTCGATTTCTTTATTTTTTTAAGGGAGACAAGCTGTCGTATACAACGATATCAAAAAAATTGGGATCAACTATTTTTATTAAACCGGCAAATCTTGGTTCTTCAGTGGGGATCAGCAAAGTAAAAAATGAATCAGAATTTAATGCCGCAGCTGAACTTGCCTTTCGCTATGATCATAAAATTATTATTGAAGAAGCGATTGAAGGCAGAGAAATTGAAATTTCAGTTTTAGGGAATGAAAATCCAAAGGCATCACTGCCCGGAGAAATTATTCCACAAAATCATGAATTTTATTCATATGAAGCAAAGTATATCGACGACAATGGAGCACGATTAGATATTCCCGCTCAACTTTCTGATAAAGAAATCAAAGCCTGTAAAAAAGTTGCAATGCGAGCATATGCTTCTCTTGCCTGCTCTGGAATGGCTCGTGTTGATATGTTTTTAGAAAAAAAATCAGGAAAATTTCTCATCAATGAAATCAACACAATTCCCGGTTTTACAAAAATTAGCATGTACCCAAAATTGTGGGAAGTATCGGGGCTTTCTTACAGCCAATTACTTGATGAGTTGATTCACTTAGCAATTGAACGTAAGCAAGCAAAGCAAAAACTCGTTTTTTCATACGCATTGTAAAAGTGCCTACACCCCATCGGACCGGAAGTTGTGTCACACCTCATAATGCACCTCATAATATGCACCTCATAATATGAAGGGAATTCTACTGCTTATCTTTTAGTTAATGCCTTTATACGTTCCTTAGAATATTCTCTTCTCCCCTCTACTGCTTTAATAATATCATT
>JAHFAK010000025.1:16942-21594 GCA_023250585.1 Deltaproteobacteria bacterium | reverse complement strand
TGCACTAAGAACTATTCATTGATAAATAAAAAATAGTATATTAGCTTAATTTTGTGTTTTTGTGTAAAGGAGTAACCCATGCAAAGCAAAAGTAAAAACTCATTTAATACCTTAAAGACATTTAATCTCAATGGAAAAATTATTCATTATTTCTCCATCCAGGAACTGGCAAAAAAAGGATTTGAGATAGAACGTCTTCCCTATTCATTAAAAATTCTTTTAGAAAATCTTCTGCGTCACGAGGATGGAGTGAGTGTAAAAAAAGAAGATATAGAAGCGCTTCTTTCATGGAATCCAAAAAGTAAACCAGAAAAAGAAATTGCATTCTCACCTGCTCGTGTGATTATGCAAGATTTTACCGGGGTTCCAGCGCTTGTAGATCTGGCAACACTTCGCGATGTACTGACCAAAATGAATGGCGATGCAAAAAAAATAAATCCACTTATTCCAACTGAACTGGTGATTGATCATTCAGTACAAGTGGATTCATATGGTACTGAACATTCTTTTTCCGATAATGTCCGCATAGAATTCGAAAGAAATCGTGAAAGATATGCGTTTTTGCGATGGGGTCAACGAGCATTTGATAATTTTAAAGTTGTTCCTCCTGGCACCGGAATTGTTCATCAAGTAAATATTGAATACCTCGCGCGGGTGATTTTTGAAAATACCGTTAATGGCCAAACATTTGCATATCCTGATACCGTTGTTGGAACTGATAGCCATACAACAATGGTGAATGGACTTGGTGTTGTCGGCTGGGGAGTTGGCGGCATTGAGGCAGAAGCCGCAATGCTTGGACAATCAATCCCATTGCTTATTCCCCAAGTCGTTGGATTTAAATTAACAGGAAGTTTGCCTGAAGGTGCCACAGCTACTGATCTTGTTCTAACAGTCACGCAAATGTTACGTAAAAAAGGCGTTGTAGGAAAATTTGTAGAATTCTATGGTTCTGGAGTGAGTTCACTTTCCTTGGCTGATCGAACAACGCTCAGCAATATGGCTCCAGAATATGGCGCGACGATTGGAATCTTTCCGCCTGATAGCGAAACACTCGAATATTTAAGCCTTACCGGCCGAGAAGAATCGCATATCAAGCTCGTTGAAGAATACACAAAAAAAGAAGGTCTTTTTTATACCAAAGATACTCATGAACCAATGTACAGTGATAGTCTGAGCTTGGATTTAGCTACTGTAGAACCTTCGCTTGCAGGTCCACGTCGACCGCAAGATCGTATTTCATTACATAAAGCAAAAGAATCATTTAAAGACGCTTACGCTGATGTATTAAAAAATACTGCCCCACATCACAACAATGAAATCACCCATGGTTCTGTTGTTATTGCCGCAATTACCAGTTGCACGAATACGTCTAATCCTTCCGTATTAATTGGGGCAGGACTTCTTGCGCGAAATGCCGTTAAAAGAGGTCTGACATCAAAACCTTGGGTCAAAACAAGCCTTGCTCCAGGTTCTCAGGTTGTTACCGAATATTTAGAAAAAGCTGGTTTGCTTGCGTATCTTAATCGACTGGGATTTCATTTGGTGGGCTATGGATGTACGACGTGTATTGGAAATAGTGGGCCGCTTCGCGATGACATCGCAAAAACAATTGAAAAAAATAATCTCACGGTTGCAGCAGTGCTTTCCGGCAATCGAAATTTTGAAGGACGTATCCATCCGCACGTTCGGGCAAATTATTTGGCAAGCCCCCCGCTCGTTGTAGCATATGCACTTGCAGGCACGATGGATTTTGATTTTTTACGTGATCCATTGGGAAAAGATACCGATGGCAAAAATGTATTTCTCAAAGATGTGTGGCCATCTGATGCAGAGATAGAAAAAACCATACTCTCATCAATTACCAAAGAACTCTTCCGCAAAAAATACCAGGATGTCTTTAAAGGAAGTAAAGAATGGAATGAATTGAAAGTTCCCCAGGAATCAATTTATCGTTGGGATTCAGAATCTACCTATATTCAGCCTGCTCACTTTCTAGAAAAAACCTCCATAAAACCCCAGCCCATTTGCGGGATTGAATCTGCGCGGATCCTTGCCATCGTAGGCGATTCAGTGACAACTGACCATATTTCTCCTGCAGGCTCTATACCGAAAGATTCTCCTGCTGCCGAATATCTTAAGAGTCATGGAGTAGAGTACAAAGATTTTAATTCCTTTGGCGCGCGCCGAGGCAATGATGCCATAATGATGAGAGGAACGTTTGGGAATATCCATTTAAAAAACATGCTCGTTGACCGTAAAGGTGGATGGACACGCGTTTTTCCTGATGGCAATGAAATGACTATTTTCGATGCAGCCGTATATTACCAGAAAAAAAATATTCCGCTTATGGTTATTGCAGGCAAAGAATATGGCTCTGGCTCATCACGAGATTGGGCGGCAAAAGGAACACTTATGCTTGGCGTTCGTGCTGTTATTGCTGAATCATATGAACGAATTCATCGTTCTAATTTAATTGGTATGGGTGTTTTACCGCTTGAATTTCTTCCTAATGAAAATAGAGAAACACTCAAACTCCAAGGCACTGAAACATATACGATTCAAGAAATTGAAAATGATTTACATCCCGGTAAAAAACTTACCGTGAGTGTTACGGATGAAAATAAAAACAAAAAGACATTTAAAGTTTTGTGCCGCATAGATACACCCATTGAACTCGAATACTACAAACACGGCGGCGTATTGCCGTATGTGTTACGAAAATTGCAAGCAGGTTAGAGCGTTTCGTATTTCATTCGATAAACTTTCCACGAACCAAAATAATTCACCAAGTGAAGCGTAACTGTTTCATTAATATGATTGCTATTTGTCGCAATTCCTAAAATGACTTCAAGATTTTTTCCTTCTTTATCTCGATAGAGCACTAAGGATTTTTTTATGCCAAATTGTTTTGCTTTAAGATGAGCAAGAAGATTCAAATTAAAATAGAGCTCTTCCCAAAATGGTGAATTCGTATCCAAAAACGCCTCAATGGGATTTACAGTACCTAACTCAATTACACGATAGAGAGCATTTCGAATGGGCTTAAGCTTTTCTTCCTCGTGCACAGCAAATTCTCGTTCATTGCTTTCTCTAAAAATAGTCATCGATGGATCAATCTGTACTTCTTGAACAGAGCCTGGGACTTCGAAACGAAACTCCTCTTCTGGTTTTGTCATCGCAATATCTTTATCAAGCGTTGTCGTATCTGAAATAATACGAATCGGCACTGGTGTTTCATACACAGGATCCTGAATAACTTTTAATAGAAGCATCGTATTTTCACCTTTTTTCTCTTGTTCAATACTATATTTCCAATCAAATATAGGCGCCCCAGCGCGATCTTCCCATTCCTTAAAAAACCAAGAGTAATCTTTTTGAGTAATATCATAAATAATTTTGAGAAGCATTCTTCTATTCAAAAATTCCTTTTGATTACCTTCCGTAATCTTGTGCAACAAGGCATAGAAGTTCGTATCTCCCAAAAGATATTTAAGCATATGGAAAATGTACACACCTTTAGAAAGCATGAGATGGGTATTGTGAGTGGAGCGCAACGGTTCATCAAAGCTTTGATCAAATTCCTTGTGATAGAAAAAAAGATTACGCATGGTTTGAAGACGCTTATAGAAAACTTCTTTTGGTTCTTTTACTTGAGAATAAATCAAAGCTAGATATTCTGATAATGCGCCGACATAAAAGGGATTATTAAACTCATCGGTTTTTATAAAATTACCAAACCATTGAAAGGCTATTTCTCGTGCCAAGAAAAAAATTATTTCATCATGAGGAGCTTGTAAAAAAGTTTCATGGATCATAATCATATTCGGACAGCTGTGGTCTCCAGGATAAATTTCTTTTATTAATGCAATTTTCAGATTATCGAATGGGTATTTTCCCAAAATGTCTCGATAGAAATTAATAATGTCGGTAACATATACTGATATCTCACCTACTTTCGCAATATTTTGTAAACCATACCCGAGCTCTAATGTAAGAGTATCATGGATTTTCACATCAACTTCATATTCATCAATAATAAAAGAAAATTTGTTATCATGAGGGTATGTATAGGTATACACCGATTCGATAGATTTTTCATCCTGCACAAGGAGCTTTCCATTTGCCACTACTTTTCGATCTTTGAGGCTATGAATAATAAGCTTGGCATTCGCTTCATCATTTGGAATTCGAGGATACCAGCCAGATTGATAACGAACAATGGAATAATCCGGACTAATAATTGAATCGACCATTCCATCTTCACGTAAAATAGAATCAAAATGCGAGTGTGAATCAAAGAACAATTCAATTGTTTGGCCTTGCGAAACATTTTCATTCAAAGCAATTTTTAGAATTTCACCTGCCTTAATAAAATGCAGGTCTTTATTGTTAAAACGAACATGGGCTATGTTCATATTTCCCACCAAAAAGTAGATAGTATTGACGGAAGAGAGCGCTGAGATCTTTACTTGCGTTTGAACAGAAATGGAATTATCGGAAATATCAGGAAACACTTCAATCGAATATTCAATAATATCAATGGCACGGGCGTTTTTTTTAAATTCAGAAAAGAGATTAAATTCCTTCGTAAAATAAAAGGTAATTCCAAAAATGATAAAGACTACAACGGGAATAAGAACAAAAATTTT
>JAHFAK010000025.1:0-16842 GCA_023250585.1 Deltaproteobacteria bacterium | reverse complement strand
AGTTTATTAAATGGTGCGTTGCTATTTTTAAATGCATAGAGACACGTAATCCAGAGCATAAGAGAAATAATCAAAGGAAATGAAGTAAGGCGTGTGAGATTTGCCAAAAAAAAGGTCAGTGCATAAAAGAGAGAAATGAGTAAACTCACGTACAACATACTCGTAGAGATAAAATAGGACGGAATAGTTTCTCCATAACATAACGAAAAAATATAGATAAAAATATTCGGAAGACCGAGCAAAATTATAATAGCGACAATTCCACTGATAAATTTATAGGTGATTAATCGGCGTCTCGAGATGGGTTTGATGAAAAGCAGCGCAATTGTTTTATGTGCTACATCTTTAGACATTACGGTAATGCCAATGAGAATTCCTAAGAGTGGCGTAAGAAAAAGAAGAGAACTATAAAACCAATTCTCATAGAGATAGCCTTGATAGAATGATTCGGAATCGTAACGAAAATTCGTTATAACATGAGGATTATAGCGGAAAAGAAGAATAGCGAGAAAAAGAGCAAAAAGAATTTCTATGCCCACACCAATCCAGAAAAGGCTACGGAATTCTTTTAAAATTAATTTCACGAAATTTTTCCTTCCTTTTTATCATTTAAAAATTCTCGTAAAGTGTAATCTTTAACGTCGAGAATTTGAAATCCTTCAAGCGCGAGAAGTTCCGTAATATAATTTAGATTACCATCAATAACTAACGAATACATTCTGCCTTCACGTTCAATTTTTTTTATATTGCCTATGGGAATATCTTCTATATCTAATTCTTTTTCGGCAAAAACATTTACTTTTTTATATTTGAGTTGGTAATCGGAAAATTCTTTCAAGAAGGCTATTTTTCCATCAATGAGCAGAGCTATACATCTAACCAATCGCTCAAGCTCAATGATATCAGGTGAAAAAAGAAGCAATGAGCTTTTGAGTTTTGCAATATCATCTTTAAAAATTTCCAAAAGATCGAGTCGTAAAACTTCATCCAAGCCTCGGCTAAAATGATCGACAATAAGAAGACGGGGCTCATGCGCTAGCGCGGCTATAATTGAAAGACCAAGATGTTGTCGTTTACTGAGTTCACTTACTTTAGCAGCACGAGCAATCTTAAAAAAATCTAAGTATTTCTCTTCAATATCTTTATTGGTTTTCCGATAAAACGAATGATAAAAAGATAATAATCCTTTTACCGTAAAATAGGGATAGTGAGAGTAATCTTGGCTAAGATAGCCAACAAAGTGCTTGATTTTTGGATATTCGAATGGGTTTTTTCCAAATAATAAAATTTTTCCAGAAGTTGGAAATATCGACGATTCAAGCATTTTAAAGATAAGCGTTTTACCCGACCCTGACTCACCATAAATAGCTAAACTGTTTCCTTCTTCTAAATGTATATTAATAGAATCTATCGCAACTTTTCCGTGAATGGACTTAACTAAATTCTCGACTCTAATGACTTCGTTCAATGTTTATAAGCTTCTTATCTAATTGTTTTAATATTCCAATAAACTCTTCTTTTTTTATCGAATCACTTCGCCCAGATGATAACCCATAATGTACTTTTTCACAACCCTCAAGAATAAAAGAAATTCGATCAAGGAGCGATTTGTCGATATCCACTTTTATTAATTTCTCAATTAATTCTTCATGTGTTAATGAGCTTCCGCTACAGTTGAAGATATCGCCACAATAGCCTTTAAGAATTTTTTCATACTCGATTAATGTTTCTTGAGAATGCGAAAGCTTTTTTAGCGCGACTTTATACGCATTTTTTCTTCGAGACGCTCTACTCGTATTACGGTCAGATCGTCGCTTTCGCACAAGTACTATTCCTGAAAAAGATAGTATCCCAGGAGCAAGAAAAAAGCAAAAGACAAAATAGGCTTCTTTACTAGAAATTTTTTGGCTTGAAAGAAGATTTTCTTGAGTATGAATAGAAAAAATATCTTTACCAATATAGGCAACCGAATGTTTTTCAGGAAGCATTTCTGCATCAACTAATGATGGGTTAGTATTTTGCACTTGCCCACCCTTCACCGTAATAGTTATGGCAGAAGAATCTAAGGTTACATACTTTTTCGTTTCTGTATCAAAATAACTCAGCTCCATTTTAGGAATAACGATATTATCTTCTTTTAAAGGCACAAGGGCATAGGTAAACGTTTTTGTGCCCGATATCTTTTCATCATTCGTATTCATTTCTAATGATGGTTTATCCGCATAGACTTTGTAGTTTGTGCTATCTTTAAGCTCAGGAAATTGGAGTCCACGTAAATTTCCTTCCCCATGGACAATAATTTTTACATTTACTGAATCACCGACCGCAATGCTGTCCTTATCGTGCACAACCTGCAAGGAAAGTTTTCCCACAAAACCATTAAATTGCGACGGAACGGGTTGAGGCAAAGACTTCACTTCCATTTCTACTGATTTTGACCGTATAATTTTTGGAATTTTGTTCATAAAACTTGAATCAAAAAAAGAGTCAAAAACACTAGTGCCGCCTCTTCGTCGTTTTGAAAAGAGATTTCCTTGAATCGCTACAGGAGGAATCGTTACCTTCCCGGGCCGAATGGGAAAAATAATTTTTTTTATCTCATAGATCTGATATCGCTCGCCATTTATAACAGCAGTATACTCGATATCTTTTCCAAGATCTTCCCTTAAAAATTGATCAAGCTTTGGTTCATTGACAAAACGAGCGCCTTCAACAGTCACTTTCCTTAAAAAACGTACTTTATACAGGACAGCTTCATTAATGAAGGGAGTTTTATTCGCAACTTCCTGAAGTAACACCAAATCGCCACTCTCATCGACGTCTTGAGATGGGAGAGCATTATCTTTTGTTACAGTAATTTTTATTGGATCAGTTGTATAGGTTGTGCCTTTTAATTGAACTTTGAAACGTGGAATCGTTAATTCACCAATCCGCGTGGGATGTAAAACAAAAGTTGAGGTGTAAGAAGCATTCATTGTTCCATTGATAATCTCGATATTTGAAGAGCTTCCGCGGGATATAATATCAAAACCAGGAACATCTTCAATATCTACTTCTTTACTATCCTGTGTACCATGTATCTCAATACTGAGCGTTACCTCTTCGTCAATACCAATACGACTGCGGTCAACGTATGCTTTAAGGCTTACATCAGCAGCAAAAGCTTTAGACAGAATAATTATAAAAATTAATAACGTTATTTTTTTACCAATCATTTTCTACCTCAGCTTTTTTATTTCCAAATTTCTTTTGCATCCAACGTTGTTGCAATTTTTTTCGTTCCTCTTTGATGTTATTTAAAATGATCTCTGCTTGTTCTTTTGGAATTTTCCCATCGCGTGGTTTCTGGTTCATCATATCCGCTTGTTGTTGATCTTTCATATCAGATGGTTGTTTTTTTTCTTGTGATTCTGAATTCTCTTGTTTTTGATCTTCGTTGTTTTTTTCTTTTTTCGTGTCGTTTTCTTTATTTTGCTTTTCATTCTTGTTTTCAGAATTTTCTTTTTTATCTTGAGAATTCTGGCTCTTGTTTTGATTATCGTTATTTTTTTCGTTCTTATTCTGTTCGTCCTGATTTTTTTGATCATTTTTCTGATCTTCTTTATTTTGTTTTTTCATTTCCTCAAGTGCTTTCTTGGTAAGTTCAAAATTGTAGCGAGCCTCTTCATCTTGGGGATTAAGCTCCAAAGCTCTCTTATAATAATCAAGCGCTTCTTGAAAACGTTGTAATTTAAACAGGGTATTCCCCGCGTTATAATAAGCTTTCTCTTGTACCTTTTTATTTAGTGATCCCAAAAGATCAGTATATGATTGGAGGGCATTTTCATAATCATTCAGCCGATAATACGTATTCCCAATGTTATTTTTTAATGCTTCATTTTTAGGATAATCAATCTGTGCATTAAGATATGTCTCCAGAGCTTCTTTGTATTTTTTACTCTCATACAACATATTTCCCGCATCAACTTTATTCTTTAAATGGGCCCAGGAGTATGGTTCTGAAAAAAATATCATGAAAAATAACGGAATAAAAACTGCGAGAGTCTTTCGCGCGTGTTTCTTTTCTGAAATAAAAAATTCCGTGATTAAAAAAAGTATTCCAAAAAATATAAAAAGAGGAAACCTATCATGAATTCTTTTTTCTTTAGAAGATGCATGTTCATTCGTATCCATCTTTTTAATTGCTTTATAATAAATTGTTTTAATATCTACATCTGCTGCGCTTGAAGGAATATATAAACCACCGGTTTCACGGGCAATCTTTTTAATCGAAGATTCATTCAGCTTTGAAATGACGAGTTTATCTTCCTTATCTTTCTTCAAACCAATATCGGGGATAGGAATTGGAGAGCCTTCCTGTTTTCCTATACCTATCCCATGAATAGTTATATTTTCTTTTTTTGCATGCGCTATCATATCATCTAAATTTTCACTGTAATCTTCACCATCGGTTATGAGAATAATTACTTTTGAATTTCCTTTTTTATTATCAAAACTCTTAATCGCCGTTTCGAGAGCCTCTGCTATTTTTGTACCCTCAAGAGGAATTACGTCGGTGTCCACACTATCGAGTAACATTCGAAATGTTTCATAATCAACGGTAAGGGGAGCAAAAACAAAGCTCCCTCCTGAAAAAGCAATGAGACCGATGCGATCTCCCTCAAGCAATTTTAAGAGATCTTCAACTTTACGTTTCGCCCAGGTGATTCGATTTGGCGGAACATCTTGAGCAAGCATACTATCAGAAGTATCAAGCAAAATTATAATATCTGCTCCTCGTTGAATTACTTCCTCGTAGTAATATCCCCATTGCGGTTTTGCTAAAGCAATAATAAAGGAGGCAAAGGCAAGCATTATAAGAAGCGATTTTAAAAAACGTTTCTTGCTGCTTATGGGATCCATGAGTTTTTGTAAAAGACCCGGGTGAGCAAAGTGAGAGAGCAGCTTTTTTCTTTTTCTATATGCATACACATAAAATGCGCCAATACACGGCACAAGCCATAATAAAAGTAAATAGGTTGTATTTTCAAACTTCATGGAATTTTCCTAAAAACCGTATGTTCTGCCACGATACTTATAAGCAATAATGCAATACCAACAATTAAAAAATAATGAAACAAGTCATTAAAATGATCATATTCTTTAAGCTCAACTTTTGATTTCTCAAGCTTATCAATTTCATCATAAATTGTTTTAAAATTTTCGGTATCCGTAGCTCTATAAAATTTTCCATTTGTTTTAGATGCAATTTGCTTGAGCGCTTCTTCATCAAGGTCGGATTCTTGATAGACAATCTGTTTGCCAAAAAATGAATCTACTAAAAAGGGAGCTTTTCCTTTTTTACCGATTCCAATTGTATATACCTTAATACCATACGATTGAGCAAGTTCTGCGGCCGTATCAGGGCTAATACTTCCTTCATTATTTTTTCCATCTGTCAGCAAGATAATAATTTTTGATTTAGCGCTCAGATCTTTCATGCGTTTCACTCCAAGTGAAAGAGCGCTCCCAATTGCGGTTGCTTCTCCAGCCATACCAATTTCGAGTTGATTAAGAAACTGCAAAAGAATTCCAGAATCAAGCGTTAAAGGACACTGAGTATACGCCTCGCTTCCAAATACAATCATGCCAATGCGATCATAGGTTCTTTTCTCAATAAATTCAGCAGTAACTTTCTTCGCAATTGCAAGGCGAGTTACTTGTCTTTGTTCATCACTAAAATCAAGGGCTTGCATACTTCCTGAGGTATCAATAGCGATTATAATATCTACTCCTTCTGAAGTAACAATTCTTTCCTTGAAACCGCTCTGGGGTCGAGCGAGCGCTATGATTATAAAAGCAACCGCAAGCATTTTTAGTCCAAAAACTAAATGCCTCAAAGAAACGCGCCACGATGGAGAAATTTTTTTTAAAACTTCAATTGATGAATAAAGAATACTTTGTTTTTTCCGTTGCTTACGAAACACATAGATCATTAATGGAAGGCTCAATAAAAAAAACAGTACATATGGATATGCAAATCTAAAATACATACTCAATGCTCGGTTAGGGTTTAGAGGTTAGCGGCTCAGAAATAATTCTTGTTTTATCTATCAATTCTTTTGGGTATTCACTCAATTTTACTATTTTATTTTCATCTGGAAGAAAGGTTGAAAATTTAATCAAATCAGTATCGGACAGAAAAGTTATAATATTGTCAACGTGTCCATTGAGCTCATGAGCATGCATAATTTCTTGTTTGAATTCTTCAGTTGTTTTTTCAAGCGCATCGATACGAAAGTGCATCTCAAGATACATTTTAAATATTTCTGTCTGGCGAAAGAAATATTTCTTATAGAGTTTTTTTCCGAGAAGGCCCTCTTTATTTAAATCTTCTAATGCTCGTAAGGCAATTACATGTGCGGGCTCTATAATCTTTGGCTTTTCTTTTTTCTTTCGTTTTTTAATAAAAAAAATCAATGCAATAATCATGGCAATAAAAAGCACAATAATTATGAGAACGGCTGCAATTTCTTGCCATGAATAAAAAACACTTTCTATTCCCTTTATATCTCGTATGTCGTTCATAGTTAAATACTGGTACGGCTGTACTCCCTAACTCCACCGATTAACTGAGCTGGTACGCACGGCTTTCCCGTTTTCTAAAAAATTCTATAACCGGTTCCACATAATTTCCGTGAGTTTGAATTGTAATACCATCTACTTTCGTTTGTCGAAGCAGTTCTTTAAATATTCTTTTTCTCTCGTATGCTTTTTCCTGCAACATCTTCTGAAATCGCGGGTCATGCGTATCAATGACAATTGAGTCTTCACGTTCTCCATCAAAAAGTTCGACTAAACCAATCTTTGGCATCGCAATCTCACGTTGATCTTCAATAGTAACAGCAATGAGGTCATGTCTTTTTGAGGCAAGTCGCAGTAAGCGATCATAATTTTTATCTTGGAAATCAGAAATCAAAAAGGCAATACTTTTTTTCTTCACCACATGCAAAAGATATTCAAGTGCCGAGGGAATATGTGTTCTTTTATGCTGTGGAGTAAAACTTAAAATTTCCTTAATTACCTGAAAAATATGGGCCTTGCCTTTTTTTGGCGGTATATACTTTTCTACTCGATCGGTGAAAAGAATCGCGCCTACTTTATCGTTGTTTTTAATAGCAAGATACGCAAAAAAGGCGGCAAGCTCAGCAGCAACTTCATTTTTTAATTTTTCTTGTGATCCAAATCGTCCTGAATACGAAAGATCAACAAGCAGCATAATCGTTAATTCTCGTTCTTCTTTATAAATTTTTACAAAAGGATGCCCCATCCGAGCCGTAACATTCCAATCAATCGAGCGAACCATATCACCGGGAATATATTCACGAACTTCATCAAATTCTATCCCGCGTCCTTTGAATACCGATTCATACTCACCAGCAAGAACAGCATTTGTCAGTCGTTCTGTATGGAGCTGAATAAGTTTTATTTTTTTAAGTAATTCTTTTGAAAGCATAATGTACCTATGTCGTAATACACAGTAAATGGGTGAGTAAGTTCCCAAAAAGTATTTCTATCGAGCGCGCTTACCCCATTCTTAATAGTATTATGGAAGCGACGTCGATAGGAATACTTTTTGGGAACTTACTCACCCATTTACTGAACTGTTACTCTACGCTTCCTCGAAGAAACGTGTAACATTTCTACGGTACTTCAATTTTATCAAAAATTTGTGTAATAACATCATCACTGGTTATATCCTCTGCCTCTGCTTCATAGGACAAAAGCACCCGATGGCGTAAAATATCGTGACCAATGGTTTTAATATCTTGAGGAGTCACATAGCCGCGGCCATTTAAAAATGCCAAGGCACGTGCTGCTTTTGCAAGATAAATTGAAGCACGTGGCGACGCTCCATATTGAATGTAGTGACTTATACCTAAACCAAAATCCTTTGGATTTCGTGTGGCAAAAACAATATTGAGAATATAATCATGAAGTTTTTCATCAATATAAATACTATCAACTATCGTACGAGCTTTGATAATAGCTTCCGGCGCTATTACTGCATTCACATCCATTTGTTCTAAACGGCTCATGCGTTTCATAATATTTTTTTCTTCTTCTTTTGTTGGATACGTAACTTTGAGTTTGAACATAAAACGATCAGTTTGTGCTTCAGGCAATGGATAGGTTCCTTCTTGTTCAATGGGATTTTGCGTTGCCATAACTAAAAAAGGATTATCAAGTTTGAATGTATTTTCGCCAATCGTTACCTGCCGCTCTTGCATAGCTTCAAGCAGCGCTGACTGAACTTTCGATGGCGCCCGATTGATTTCATCGGCTAAAATAATATTACTAAAAATTGGTCCTTTTTTTATGGTAAAATTTCCATCTTTCGGCTGATAAATCTGCGTACCAACTACATCCGCCGGCAAAAGATCGGGCGTAAATTGAATGCGCTGAAATCCTGTTTTAATTGTTTGAGCCAGTGTTTTCACCGCAGTCGTCTTTGCAAGCCCCGGAACTCCTTCAACCAAGATATGTCCATCAGCTAAAAGTGCCAGTATCATACGTTCAATCATATATCGCTGACCGACAATAATCTTTCCGACTTCTTCATAAACCTTCGTTACAAAAGTGCTGTGCTCTTTAACGTAGGTATTTAATGCTTCAATGTTTAGTTCAGTCATAATATTCTCCTGCATGATTATTGTAATTGGAGATAAAACATACTACACAATAAAAAAGATTTCCAGTAGAGGTGTCTTGTATACATTTTTTCTATAAGGTATGATTGTATTTTCATGACAATATAGTCACTATCTCACTAACTTTATGGAGCCCACGGCTAAAGCCGTGGTACCATTTATTACCCTCCTTCGCCAAGGCTACGGAGGGTATCCGCCTGTAAGTCCTGGGGCGACATCCGCCGAAGCCTCCCGCGCATTCACCCACGGCATATGCCATGCTACTCTGCGAAGGCGGATAGACTTTTTTCTACTGCCCCCCCTAAGCAAAAAATAACTTGCAATTTTTTATGTATTGCATTATAGTTTCATACAAATGAAGCTACTTCGGAATAGGTCCTTTATCATATTTTTATTCCTCGTTACTGCTTTGCCCTATACGGCAAGAGGGAGCAGTATTAATTTCACGCAATCGTGACTTCTTTACTTAAATACACTTCTTGGATTGCATTGAGGAGTTCGACGCCTTATTTCATAGGCTTTTGAAAGGCTTTGCGGCCGGAAGAAAAATATCTATCTTCTTACATACAGAGCATGAGAGCGTTGTTTTTTAGTCTCAACTGTCTTTAAATTACTATATTTCTTTAGTTCTTTCAATACCAATTCCTTATCTTTAATATATTGTTTACTTAATTCTTCTCGAATCTTTCGTTGATATTCAACCGCATTAAATTTTTTCTTCATATTAAGACCTCCATCGGACTTCTAATTTCCAAAAGAGGATAATTCAATTTTAAATTAACAGAATTAAAACCTCTAATTCGATTTAAATTTACTACATGTTTAAAGTTCCAACTAACAAGAACATCGGCTCTGGCTACTGATGCTATGGCAATATGTTGAGCATCGATAATACTATTGTATGGAACTATCTTATTTTTAAGATAATTATCTGCAAGATCTTCTGATTCACGAGAGAGAAAAACATACTCTATATGTTTTTTAGATAATTGCGCCAATACTTCTTGGACTGTCACCGGCGCCTTTTCAAGTTCTTTGAGTGTCAAATCAGACACAACAGCAATTTTAAATTCATTACGAAATTCATGGAACAATTTATTTGACCATTCAGAAAATTCATCATCAATACAACCACCAATAACAGAAGTATCAATATAAACTCGTTGTTTCATAATATTCCACCTCTCTCACGCAATCGTGACTTCTTTACTTAAATACACATCTTGAATCGCATTGAGGAGTTCGATGCCTTCTTTCATAGGCTTTTGAAAGGCTTTACGGCCAGAGATGAGGCCCATGCCACCAGCACGCTTATTGATAACTGCGGTACGGACTGCCTGAGCAAGATCGTTTTTACCTGATTCACCACCGGAATTAATAAGCCCAATACGGCCCATGTAATTATTGATGACTTGATAGCGCGTTAGATCGATCGGATGATTACTTGCAAGATCTTCATACACCTTAGGATGGGTCTTCCCAAATTTAAGGACATTATACCCACCATTATGCGTCGGTTGTTTTTGCTTAATAATATCTGCCTGAATTGTTACTCCTAAATGATTTGCCTGGCCAGTAAGATCAGCTGCATCATGATAGTCCTTGCCTTCGACTTTAAATGCTGAATTTCGTAAATAGCACCATAAAATACATATCATCCCAAGCTCATGGGCATATTCAAAAACCTGGGAAATTTCTGTAATCTGGCGAGTTGCTTCATCAGATCCATAATAAATCGTCGCACCTACTCCGATTGCTCCCATTGAAAATGCCTGTTTCACGCTTCCAAAAAGAATTTGATCATATTTATTGGGGTAGGTCAGAAGTTCGTTATGATTTAATTTTACAATAAAAGGAATTTTGTGGGCATATTTTCGCGACACACTCCCCAATACGCCAAGCGTAGAAGCAACGCCATTACATCCACCTTCAATAGCAAGTTTTACAATTGCTTCGGGATCAAAATATATTGGATTTGGCGCAAATGAAGCTCCAGCAGAGTGTTCAATGCCTTGATCCACTGGTAAAATAGAAAGATATCCAGTATGAGCCAATTTTCCATGATTAAAAAGAGTAGATACATTACGAAGGACTGTATTGGGCCGATCAGAAGAAATGAAGCTGCGATCAACAAAATCAGGGCCGGGAATATGAATTTTATCAGCTGATACTTTCGCCTTATAGTTTAATAGATGTGATGCTTCTTCTCCAAGTAAACTCAAAATACTCGTAGTCATTGGATCCTCCTTTAATTGTTACTTCAAAATAACCTATGGCGGCTCTTCTTAAAATGCAAGAAAAATTAAAGTTTACCTTCCGTGACGAATATCTTGACCCTGAACCATAAAGATAACTTGTTCAGCAATATTTGTAGCATGATCGGCAACACGCTCGAGATGTTTAGAACAAGCAATTAAACGTGTCCCTCGCGAAACAGCATCCGAGCTCTTCTGCATAAAAGAAACAAGTTCATCAAAAATCTTTTCATTCAAATCGTCAACTTCGTCATCCATTTCACAAATCGATTTTGCTCGCTGTGCATCTCGATGAACAAAACTATCCAGTGCTTCTTTAACCATCTTTTGTGATTTTGTGGCCATAAGAGGAAGATCAATATATGGCTTTAGTTGAGGCTCTTTATTTAATTCCATCGCCTGCTGCGATATATTCACCGCAAGATCGCCTATTCTCTCCAAATCTTTACTGATTTTGAGTCCAATGCAAATAAATCGTAAATCAGAAGCTGCCGGTTGTCTGAGAGCAAGCATCTCAAGGCATTTTTCGTCAATCTCCATTTCGAGAGAATTCACTTCTTTTTCTTTTATCGTAAGCTCTTCATGTAGACGAGAGTTACGTTCAGTAAGCACTTTTACTGAACAGGTAATCATTTCTTCTATAAGTCCGCCCATCTTGAGGATTGTTTCTTTTAAATTGCGGAGCTGGAGCTCATAATGTTTATCGGTATGCTCTGTCATTATCCAAACCTCCCCGTGATATAATCCTCTGTTTTTTTCTCACGAGGATTGGTAAAAAGTTGTTTTGTTTTTCCGAACTCTATTAATTCACCCATATATAAAAAAGCAGTAGAATCAGAGATTCTCGCTGCTTGCTGCATATTATGCGTAACAATAACAATGGTTACTTTTTCTTTGAGCTCTTCAATTAATTCCTCAACACGAGCCGTCGCAATGGGATCAAGCGCTGATGTCGGCTCATCAAAAAGAAGTATTTCCGGCTCGGTTGCAAGAGCTCGCGCAATGCAAAGTCGTTGTTGTTGACCACCGGAGAGATTAAATGCAGGTTTATGTAATCGATCTTTTACTTCTTCCCACAAAGCCGCATCACGAAGGGATTTTTCGCATTTCTCATCAATCAATCTTTTCTTTTTTATCCCTCGTACTTTGAGACCGTAGACGACATTTTCATAAATTGATTTTGGAAATGGATTTGGTTTTTGAAATACCATGCCGATTCTCATTCGAATTTCAATGGGATCAATATGAGCGCCAACGAGATTAATAGAATCAGGATGTAAAAGAATTTCTCCGTCATATCGATTTCCAGGATAGAGATCATGCATTCGATTGAAGCAACGTAAAAGCGTACTTTTACCACATCCAGAAGGACCAATTACCGCCGTAACTTTTTTTTCTTCGATCGGCAAAGAAATATCTTTAAGGGCTTGCACAGAACTATAATAAAAACTTAATTTTTTTACTTCTGCTTTATTCATAATAACATAACTCATTGTCTTTACGCAATCTCAGAACGAGCAAACCAAGGCGCGACGAAGTCGAGAAGTGAGGCGTACTTTTAGTTACGCCGCAACGATCCTGCTTCGTTCCTTCGGAACTACGCAGGACAAGCTTTGGTGAGAGCAAGTACTTTAAACAAAACTTGTCCTTCGAAGCTCCGTAGGAGCGTAGTAGGACGCAACGACGAGGCGAGGAAGCAACGAAGGTATGCGATGTTATGGGATTGTGTAAAGTTACCATTGAATTTTTTTCCTATATTTGTAGCGAAGATACATTGCCAATGCATTCATGCCTATACTCATAAAAATTAGTACACATCCAGCTGCAGCAGCATTTTTATGAAAATCTATCTGGGGCCGAGAGACCCAATTAAACATCTGAATGGGCATGACTGTAAAGGGAGAAAGAAGCCAATCAAATGAAATATAGGGGAATTCTCCCATAAACGGAGAGTCGGGAAGGAATGCAATAAATGTCAGCGCTCCAATCGTCAAAAGAGGCGCAGTTTCGCCAATGGCTCGCGATAACGCGATGATTATTCCCGTAAACACACCACCTGCTGAATAGGGCACCAAATGATCTTTAACGACTTGCCATTTCGTTGCTCCTGCGGCCTGAGCTGCTTCTCGAATACCGATTGGAATAGTCCTCAATGCTTCGCGGGTTGAAACAATGACAATAGGAAGGATAAGGAGACTCAACGTTAATCCGGCAGTGAGAATACTTTGTCCAAGTTCAAGTTGATATACAAAAATTCCTAATGCCATAAGACCATAAATAATGGAGGGCACGCCCGCAAGATTAGTAATATTTATTTCAATCAAGTTGGTTATCCAATTTTTCCGCGCATATTCTTCGAGGTAAATTCCTGCAGCGACACCGATGGGTACAGCTGCAATCGCCGTAACCGTCATCACTAAAATTGTGCCTACCCATGCTGAAAGGATACCTGCTCTATTTGCAAAACGTGATGGATATGAAGTAAAAAACGATACAGATAGCCGGGGAACTCCATTCCGCATAAGGTCAATTAAAAGAACGAAGAGAACCATGAGTACCATAAAAGTTAGAATCACGCCTATCAAACTAAAGACCCGGTCATATATTTTATGTTCGTAAATTTTTTTTTTGATGTCTTTCATAATCTCAGCTGTCATCCCGCGAAAGAACTTAATACACCTTTCTAAATCGTTTTTTCAAAAAATGTCCCATAAGATTAAATAAAAACGTCATACTAAAAAGCATTAATCCTGCAGCAAAAATAGTTTGATATCCAATAGTGCCATGAGGGAGGTCGCCTAAGCTTACTTGAACAATATACGCAGTAATGGTCGCTGCTGGTTCTCGGGGGTCAATAGTAAAATTCGGTTGCATCCCAGCCGCAATGGCGACAACCATTGTTTCTCCGATTGCCCGTGAAAATGCAAGAATATAGGCAGATGAAATTCCTGAAAAAGCTGATGGCATAACTGCACCAAGCGCTGTCTGAAAGCGCGTTGCTCCCATTGCATATGAAGCTTCACGAATATGCATAGGCACTCCCCTCATTGCATCCTCGCTTAGAGAGCTAACATAGGGAATTATCATCACCCCCATCACAAGACCAGCTGAAAGCATATTAAATGTAGAAAGATGAGGCAAAAAAAATTGTAAAAGTGGAGTAACAAATAAAAGAGCAAAATAACCATATATAACCGTTGGGATTGCTCCGAGAAGTTCGATCAGAGGTTTGAGAATTTCACGCATTCGGTAAGGCGCATATTCGGAAAGGTAGATAGCAATAATTGTTCCAACGGGTAAAGCTAACACAAGTGCTACTATTGAAGTTACTAACGTCCCACTCGCTAATGACATGATTCCATAATGAGCATCTGCAAAAAGAGGCGTCCATTTTCGATCGGTTAAAAAATCAACCAGAGAAACCACTTTGAAAAACTGAAGAGATTCATAGAGGAGAATTCCTATAATTCCAGCAGTAATAGCAATGGAGGAAAAGGCAGCAAGAAACAAAATCATTCGTGCCACCCTCTCATTTACTTTTCGTACGGTAAGATAGGTCAAATTTGTAATCCTTCAGTTATTAGGGTGGCAGGTATCCGCAATTTCTTATGTCGTTATGTATAGCTGAGCTGTTACGTCAAATTTTTGGTTTTCTCTGTAATATTTCTTTTATCTTTAACCCAGCTTCAGCCTTACCCGCAAAAACAGTACCTTGCTGCATTCCCATAAGACGAACCTTCACCATGTCATATTCTGCTTTTTGAAATGGAACATACTTTACATCAGCTACTAAGGTCTGTGCATTATTAACATAAAATTCAGCAAATTCTTTTACATGCTTTTTCTTAAGAGACTGCGTATTAACATAAATAAAGAGCGGACGTGAAAGAGGCTGATAGGTTCCATGTTCAACTGCCTCTTGTGATGGTATTACAGTCCCTTTCCCGGAATCAATAGCAATGGCCTTGAGTTTATCCATATTTTCACTGTAATAAGCAAATCCAAAATACCCAAGTGCATTCTCATCTCCGGCAACTCCCGTAACTGTCGTATTATCATCTTCAGACGGCATGTAATCGGCACGACTTGATTTCTCTTTGCCAACGATTGCTTTAGTAAAATAATCAAATGTTCCAGACTTAGCTCCCGGCCCATAGAGACTGATTTTGGTTTTAGGCCACGTAGGGTTTATCTGATTCCACTGGGTAATTGGCGTTTGACCTTCAGGAGTTGGTTCCCATAGTTTTTTGAGCTCTGCAACGGTCATGGAATTTACCCACGTATTTTTAGGATTCACAACAACGGTGAGAGCATCATAACCAATGGGTAATTCTACATAGGTAATTTTTTTGTCTTTACAGCTATTAATCTCTTTTTGTTCGATTGGTCGAGATGCATCAGCAATATCAATTTCTCCTTTACAGAATTTTTCAAATCCTCCTCCTGTTCCAGAGATTCCAACGGTAACATGTATAGAACCTTTTTTGGATTCCTGAAATTTTTCAGCTACTGCTTCAGTGATAAGATATACAGTGCTCGAACCATCTACTTTAACAATAGTTTTTTCTTTTTTACTTTTTGCGTGGATACTTAAAGAAAAAATCAAGCTTACGAAAACAATTAAACAAATTTTCTTCATAATTCGTTCTCCTTAAATTTAGTTTTTATTACTCTTTCTTTGTGACAACTTCATGACATTCTCGTGACTTTCTATCGACAATTATGTCGGTCATTTATATAACTAAAATACCACCTGCATCTGAACACGTATACGATGATCATTCAAATCTTGGCCTCGACTATTGAGAAGTACTGCATAATCAGATTGCAGTTTTATACCATGACCAACAATAAAGTAATTCAATCCTGTTGAGTACTCGTACTGATTAGCCGCAGCACCATCAAAAATAAGGCCATCTGCCCTAGCTGCGACTTCTAAATGTTTTGGAATGAGAAATTTACCAACTTGCGCATTGTAACCATAATTAGTTACCGAAGCACCTTCCATTGTTTTCGTAAGCATACCTGCTCCTTGAAACGACCATCCCTGATATTTATACCCAACATCTAGTGTTCCATGATTCGCTTTTGTATCAGCAGCAATTGTTCCCGCTTGTACAGCCGCAGCTGCTTCATTAAATGCATATGCTGCTCCTACCCCGAGGTTATGATTTTCAGAATATTCGGTATCTGACTCAGAAGCGACATAGGTTCCGAGAATGGGCAATTCAAATCGAACGCCGGTTAAAACGCTTTTGTTTCGATTAATAGTATTTGCGCCATCTCCATTCATCACAAAAACTGCATAGGTTAATGGACTTTCCATAACACTTCCGTGAAACGTAATACCGAGATCACGTTTGAAATTAAATGGATCAGTTGCAATCGCTCGATCGACAAACTGTTGTTTTACCGATGAAGTCAATTCCTGCATAAGAAAAGGAACTTTGTATTGTCCACCTTTAATGCCAAAGTTTTGACTTGTGGGGACCCAATCAAAATAAAAATCATTGAGCGTATCCAATCCTGATGTACTTTCGGCAGTCACCGCATTTGCGGTAGAAGTACATCCTGCATTAGTACAAACCGCAGTGGTTGTGGCACGACTACGGGTTGCCACATTTAATTCAAGACCAAAGCGAAGTTTTTTCTCCATGACATACCCCTCAACTTTGATTTCACCCTTTTGAACGGCAAAGGTATCGGTATTAGGAGATCCCTCAAGGCCTTCATAAGTAAATCGACTTTGAAGCCTTGCCTGAATAGCAATTTGATTTGTCTCATTTCCAATTTTCAGTCCTTCTCCAACTTTGTAGGATGCTTGAACTGCTTCCGCTTCTGCAGCAAAACTCTTGTGATTATGTGCCATAAAAATTACTACTCCACTAAAAAGCAAC